>CAZMKA010000006.1:0-50367 GCA_964566605.1 uncultured Saprospiraceae bacterium
GGTAATACGTGTGCATTCACACCTCCTATATATCTATAAAGTGATTGACCACTTACTTCTGCTGCTGCTTTTGCCGCTGCTAGTGAAACACCTAATATAGCGTTGGCACCTAATTTCGACTTATTTTCTGTACCATCAAGCTCTATCATTGCTTCATCTATAGCTATCTGATCCATAACATTTAATCCTACTAATGACTCAGCAATTACACCATTAATATTTTCACAAGCAGTCAAAACTCCTTTTCCTAGGAATCTTCCTTTATCTCCATCTCTTAACTCTACTGCCTCATATTTTCCCGTTGAAGCTCCACTTGGAACTGCGGCTCTTCCCACATGTCCACTAGTTGTTAATACTTCCACCTCTACGGTTGGGTTTCCTCTTGAGTCAAGAATTTCTCTCGAACGAATATCTAAAATACTGCTCATGTAATTGTGATTTTATGTTTATTTATGATTCTTAATTAGGCTAATAAATTTATCAAATAGATATCTTGAATCATGTGGTCCAGGATTAGCTTCTGGGTGATGTTGTACAGAAAAAGCTGGTTTCCCTATGATTTCGATTCCTTCTATTGTATCGTCATTTAAGTTTTTGTGTGTAACTTTTATCGTATCACTTTTTGCCTCAAGTTCTTCTTTACTTACAGCAAATCCATGATTTTGAGTTGTGATTTCACACTTCCCTGTATCTAAATTTATCACTGGGTGATTTGCTCCTCTGTGTCCGTTGTGCATTTTATATGTAGAAACGCCTTGTGCCAAAGATAAAATCTGATGTCCTAAACAGATACCAAATGTTGGCTTATTTGTTTCCAATATTTTTTTAGTCGTTTCAATCGCATACTCCATACTTGAAGGATCACCAGGTCCATTGGATAAGAAAAATCCATCAGGATTCCATGCAGCAATTGTTTCAAAATCTGTTTTAGCTGGAAATACTTTTAAGTATGCCCCTCTTTCCGCTATACAATTAAGAATATTCGTCTTTGTCCCAAAATCAAGAACTGCTACTTTATATTCTTCCTCTGGATTTCCTAGGTAATATGCTTCCTTAGTTGACACCTTACTTGCAAGTTCTAAGCCTTCCATACTCGGTGTTTCTTTCAATATCTTTTCTAAAACACTGATATCTTGGTGCTCACTACTTATTACAGCATTCATTGCTCCTTTGTCACGAATTCGCTTTACAATTTCTCTTGTGTCAATGTCGGAAATACAAACTAAACTTTCTTGCTCGAAATATTCTTGAATTGATTGGTCAGCAAGTGGTCTGTGATAATCGATAGAGAAATTTTTACATATCAAACCAGCAATCTGAACACCTTTACTTTCAGTATCGGCAGCTTTCGTTCCATAGTTACCAATATGTGCATTTGTTGTTACCAGTATCTGATTATAGTAGGAAGGATCAGTAAAAACTTCTTGATATCCTGTCATTCCAGTATTAAAACAGATTTCACCTGAAGTGGTGCTTTTGATTCCGTATGCTTTTCCTTTATAAACTGTACCATCTTCTAGTAACAAAGTGGCAGTATGGGTTCCAATATGACTCACTGTTTGAAATTTTTTTTTAAAATTCGGACAAATATACTAAACAAAGATGATTAAGATGAAACTTATTGACTCTTGGTTTCAAGCTTTTCTTTTAAATGAGGAATCTCTTGCTTTAAAGCCTGAAATTGCACTGCTTTTTTCTTTGTATTAGCTTCATTCGAGATACTAAATGTATTAAAGGGTCGATGGTTTTGTAAGCTCCGAAATTTGTGAACTCTTTTTATGTTGTCAATCGTCTCTTGTTTGAAATAAGTACTTTTAAATTTCTCCCAGACATAGTCTACTGCTTCTTCCGATGGATGCACCAAGTCTTTTTTGTAAAATCGATAATCTCTTAAATCATCAATAACTATTTCATATGCTGGAAAATATGAAACTCCAATTTTGTGAATTGCAGATATCAAATGTGCTTTGGATAGTTGGTTTTCAATGAAGCCATCTTTTAAGTGACGTACAGGTGATACTGTGAAGAGTGTTTTTTTGGCTTCCGCCAAAAGAGTTATTTGTTTAATATCGGAAATAATCTCCTCTATTGACATTACTTGTTTGGTGAATAAGCTATTCGGTTGTTTGTGGCAATTAGCAACAATCTCATTTTCTTTTGTATAAACATTAGCTGTACCAAGCGTTATAATAATTACACTCGCTTTCTCCCATGATGCTTGAAACGCTTTTTGGGCTTGAACCAAAAAATCCATGAAATCTTCCTTATTCTTGGCTCTCATATCCATGTGAAAGTCATAGTGGCAAATCATTTCGTCGCGTTCAACAAATCGACTTTCATCCAGTTTTTCTTTACCTAGAAGCAGGTTAAGCATTTTTGAAATCGAACGGCTATTATACAATATGCCTGTAGGATTCGTCACACTTCCAAAACCAAAATATTCAAACTTTTCATGCATATGAACCGCAAAACACGAGCCCATTCCAAGCATAAAATCTTTATGCGAAATATGAAAATCACTTTCCTTTAAGCTTATTTCAGTTCTCCAGTTCATAAGACAAATGTACAAGGAATAAAATCTTTTAGCTTCATTCTAATTATATTCTAGGTTAAATTATCGTAATTTAATCTTGTAAAAAAATGTAACGATGAGATTTATAATTATTCTACTTTTAATAATTCCATTTTCTGCAAGCGCTTCGGAAGATCTTCAGGCCTTTATAAAAAAGCAATTTCCTGAAGCTGTTATTACAAGTTCCGACACGAAATATCACTATCGATTTCAGTATGAAATCATCATACAACAATGGCTCGATCACGATGACCATTCCAAAGGAAAATTTCCGCAGCGAATTATTTTATCTCATTACTTGAAATCTGCCCCCATGCTTATGGTCACTGAAGGCTATAATGCAGGTCCAAGACATTATGAATTATCGGAAATTTTAAACAGTAATCAATTGATAGTTGAATATCGTTATTTCGGTAAGTCGAAACCAGCCGATGTAGATTACCAGTACTTGACGAATGAACAAGCAATGAAAGATTTACATCGCATCAATAAAGCGTTCAAGAAATATTACAGGAAGGAGTGGATAAGTACGGGAATTTCGAAAGGTGGAACCACCTGTATGTATTATAAGGCAACGTATCCTCGAGATGTGAAAGTCGCGATTCCATATGTTGCACCCTTGCCGAATGCTCGTGAAGATAAGCGAACAGAGGCATTAATAGCAACAATAGGTGATGATGGTTGTAGAGAAAATCTTTTTGCTTTTCAGCAACATGCATTGAGTATTCAGGATAGTTTATTGGCTTTCGCCCAAAAGGATGCTAAAGATAATAGCTTGACATTTAATAGAATTGAAGGTGTTGAAAAAGCTATAGAATATGCAGTTTTAGAATATACTTTTTCATTTTGGCAAATGGGTCATGACTGTGCAGATATTCCTTCCAAGAAATCAGCAGAAGCGACTTATGAAAGTATTAAAAATATAGTAGGAATTGATTTTTATAGTGATAAAGTAATCGAGTATTATGAGCCAGCATTTTATCAATTTATGACAGAGAATGGGTATTATGGATTTATGTCTGAGCACTTAAAAGATGATTTGAAACATGTAACAATATATGATAATGCCATCTTCGCACCAAGAGATGTTGATCTTAGTTATGATCCTACATATAATATATGGGTTCAAAAAAGACTTGATAGAAAAGCGAAGCGTATGTTGATTATACAAGGAGAAAATGATCCATGGGGAGCATTAACCTATAAACCAGTTAATGATAAAGTAAAATTATTCGTGAAGGAAGGAGGTTCGCACAGAGTAAGAATAAAAGATTTTTCGAAGCAAGAACAACGTACTATATATAATACCTTGGGTGAGTGGTTGAAAGCAGAAGTTACACCTCTTAAAGATTAAGAGACGACGTTGTTTGTTGCACAAACAACTAATATTTAAAGACTTAATTAAGTTAATATAGGTTTGTTGCTTTGAATAATGTTTCTATATTGGTGCCATAATAAAATCACATATGCAGTTTTCATTTACATATTTTAGCTTCTTTTATTTCTATACTAAGAACATTGGTAGGTAAGTAATTCTGTATTATAAAAATAAATAAAAGCCTATCAATAAATTATTGATGGGCTTTTTTTATGCATTGAAATTTATGAGTAAAAAAATAATCATACAAGGTGTAAAAGGCTCTTTTCACGATATTGCTATGCGTCATTATTTCCAAGGCGAAGATGTAGGTTTCGTGGTTGCTGATAGTTTTCCTGAATTGTTTGAAGACTTTACTAATGACAAAAGTATTGATCAAGCAATTATCGCAATAGAGAATACGATTGCAGGAAGTATTATGTATAACTATACACTTCTTAAGCAAAATGATTTTCACATAACAGGTGAGATTTTTCTGCGGATAAAGCATAATCTTATGGCTTTGCCTGGCACACGTATTCAAGATATTAGTGAAGTGCATTCTCATCCTATGGCTCTTGCACAATGTAAGAGTTTTTTAGGGCAGCATAAACATTGGCAAAAAATCGAAAGGGAAGATACAGCATTGTGTGCTGCAGAAATTTCTCTGAGAAGAAAAAAGAACTTCGCAGCGGTAGCTAGCGAACTTGCAGCTAAAGAATATGGATTAGATATAGTAGCTGCAAGTATTGAAACGAACAAACAAAATTTTACTCGTTTTTTGATTTTGTCAAGAGATAAAAATAATGGAGTCCATTCTGGTGGTAGAGAAAAAGTATCGGTCTGTTTTAGCTTGAAACACGAACCAGGTTCTCTTAATGAACTATTATCCATGTTAGCTTCTCGCTCGTGTAATCTTACCAAAATTCAATCCGCACCTATAATTGGTAAGGAGTTTCAATATTTCTTTTTTGTGGATTTTATATTGGAGAATAATTCATACGAAGAAGTTATGAAAGCGCTGGAAGATCAGGTAGAAAGTTTAAAAATTCTGGGACATTATAAAGAAGGATCATTTTATGAAAGTTAGAATCGCAGACAGACTTCAACAAGTTGAAGAGTATTACTTTTCAAGAAAGCTCAAAGAAATTGCCGAATTGGTAAAAGCTGGTGAACACATTATCAATCTTGGAATAGGAAAACCTGACCTTGCGCCAGGTGCAACTATAATTAATGCACTAAAAGCAGAAGCCATGAATCCTGGTGCTCATGGATATCAATCGTATAAAGGTATTCCTGAATTGAGGCAAGCGATGGCATCTTTCTATGAAAACCAATTCCAAGTTTCTATGAATCCCGACACAGAGATTCTTCCTTTGATGGGAAGTAAGGAAGGTATTATGCACTTGAGTATGGCAATATTGAATCCTGGTGATGAAGTTCTTGTGCCAAATCCAGGTTACCCAAGTTATGCAGGAGCTACAAAATTAACAGGTGCAATTGTCAAAAATTACGATTTGACAGAGGATAATAATTATCAGATAAACATTCAACAACTCGATGAATTAGCTACAGATAAAACCAAAATCATATGGATAAATTATCCGCATATGCCTACTGGTGAAATGGCAAATCCCGAAGTGCTTCAATCGCTTGTTTTTTGGGCGAAAGCCCGAGGAATATTAGTCGCTTCCGACGTGCCATATAGTTTTATATTAAATGATAAACCTATGAGTATTTTGTCACTTGAAGGTGCAAAAGAATGTTGTGTAGAATTGAATTCCTTAAGTAAGAGCCATGGAATGAGCGGATGGAGAGTAGGTATGGCGCTAGGAAATGAAGACATTATTAATGCTATGCTTCGTTTCAAATCCAATATGGATTCAGGAATGTTTCGACCCATCCAAATTGCTGCAATTGAAGCGATGCAAGTAGATAATACATGGTACGAGACGAATAATAGAATTTATAAGGAGCGGAAAGACTTGTTGTGTAATATGCTTGAAAAAATTGGTTTTGGGTTTAACCCAAAAACGAGTGGCTTATTTATATGGTCAAAAATCAGTGATAAATTTAAAAGTGGAGAAGAGGCAAGCGACTTTTTCTTGAAAAGATGCAAGGTATTTGCTCCTCCAGGTATGATTTTTGGTAGAAATGGAGATAAATATATGCGTTGGTCTATATGCCAACCGAAGGAGGTGATTGATGAGGCGTGCAGAAGTATAATTAGTGTAATGAATTTTTAATGATAAGAAGAAGGAAAATAGCGATTATAGGGCTAGGATTAATTGGTGGCTCGTTGGCCAAAAGTTTTCAAAAATTGCATTACATCAGTGAGGTAATAGGTGTTGATGCGAGTCAGAAACACGCTGACCTTGCGATGGAGTTAGGATTAGTTGACCGTATTGCTGTAATAGAAGAAGCGGTACAGTCTTGTGATATAATCGTTCTTGCTACTCCAGTTCATATCATCGTTGACTTGTTACCAAAAGTACTTGAGATGGTTGAAGATCAAGTTGTTTTCGATGTAGGAAGTACAAAAAAAGAAATTATTGATTCAGTTGCGAATCACCCCAAAAGAGGAAGATTTGTTCCTTGTCACCCTATGAGTGGAACAGAGTTTAGTGGTCCTGAAGCAGCTGTCGATGGATTGTTTGAAGGGAAATATAATGTGATATGTGATCAAGGAAAGTGCGATGCTGATGCACTAGAAATAGTAAAATCTATATGCCGTGAATTGAAAATGGAATTGTTATTTCAAGAAGCTGAGGAACACGATACACATGTTGCATATGTAAGTCACATATCTCATATCAGCGCATTTGCACTCGCATTGACTGTTTTAAATAAGGAAGAAAGTGAAGAACGAATTTTCCAATTAGCAAGCGGTGGATTTCGTTCAAGTGTCCGACTTGCGAAAAGTAATCCAGTAACATGGAGTCCTATTTTTGCACAGAACAGACATGCGATATTAGATGTTCTAGATGAACATATAACCGTTTTATCCAAATTTCGATCCTTGATAATTAAAGATGATTGGGATAGCTTCAGTGAAATGATGGAAAAAGCAAATGATATTAAAAGAATACTAAATCACAAATAATATGGAAATCACAAAATTATATGATAAACGACCTGTAGTAATCGCAGGGCCATGTAGTGCTGAATCGGAAGAGCAAGTTTTAAATATTGCACACCAGCTAAAAGACCAAGGAATTGATCTTTATAGAGCGGGAATATGGAAGCCAAGAACACGTCCGAATAGTTTCGAAGGTGTGGGGTCAATAGGACTGAAATGGTTAAGACGTGTAAAAGAAGAAACAGGGCTAAAGACTACAACAGAAGTTGCAAAAAAAGCGCATGTAGAAGAAGCGTTGTATCACGATATTGATACCTTGTGGATAGGTGCGCGAACTACTGTAAACCCATTCAGTGTCCAAGAAATAGCTGATGCTTTACAAGGTGTTGATATTCCAGTAATGATTAAGAACCCTATTAATCCAGATCTTGGGTTGTGGATAGGAGCGATAGAACGAATTATGAAAGCTGGAGTGACAAAAATTGCAGCAATTCATAGAGGTTTTGCAAGTTATGGTGAGAAATATTATAGAAATAAACCGATGTGGCAAATTCCCATCGAACTGAAAAGCCGTTTTCCCGAATTGACGATTATTTGTGATAATAGTCATATATGCGGAAGAAGAGACATCTTAGGTGATGTTGCTCAACAAGCGATGGATCTTAATTACGATGGAATCATGACCGAAGTCCACAATAATCCTGACAAAGCATGGTCAGATGCTGCTCAACAAATTACTCCTGATGTGTTCAAGTCACTTGTTGAAGGATTGAATTTGAGAAGTGATGATGCGGATAAAGTACTTACGAAAGCACAGTTAGATAGTGTGCGTGCTGAAATTGATGTTATTGATAGTCAGGTGCTAAAAATAATGGAAGATCGTATGAAATTAGTGGATAAAATAGGTCAATACAAAAAGGAAAATAATGTGCCTATTCTTCAGTCTGCAAGATGGAAGGAAGTTCTTGAAAAAGCAATTAAAAAGGGAGCGACAAAAGGATTAAGTGCAGAGTTTGTTGAAACGATTTTCAAAGCAGTTCATCAAGAAAGCATTAATCATCAAACAGCCATCATGAATAAGTAAAGGTTTGATTTTTCATTTCGGATTAAAAATGTAATTTTATTGGAATAAAGATTACGTTTATGCCAGTGAAAAAAGTATATATAGCAGATGTTGGGCGGCGCTTAATTGCAGGATTTATCGACCTTTTCATTCTTAATTTTTTAATGTGGGTATTGTATAAACTATTCAGCTTTCTAGCTAAAGCTGGTCAATATGAATATGTAACTGATGTACAAGATAATATCTATTTCGCAGTGGGCTTTGTGATTTGTTCCATCTTATTAATAATATTCTATTTTTCTGTTCAACATGCCAGCTTTACTCAGGGTTCGGTGGGTAAAAGATTAGTGGGAATAGAGGTTGTTGATAAGGAAGGACAGAGGATTTCAGGTAAGAAAGCATTTGTTAGAGCTTGTGTAAAACTGGTATCATATATCTTCTTTTTTATCTCGGCACCATTATTTTTAGTCCTCATGCATTGAGTCTAGAAGATAGAGCGGTAGGAACGTATGTAGTTCGTAAGAAGAGTAATATTGAGGATTAAATTAAGTGACATGAAAAAGGTTTTGGTTGTTATCTGTGTTTCATGTATTACTTTGGGCGAAAGCCCTATAAAAAATAGATTAGCTAAAAGTTTAGTGATTACTTTTTACCCTTTTTAGGAACAGGGTCAGGCCCAAAGCCTCCCCACGGATTGCATCTTGCAATACGCTTAAGCCCCATCCATCCACCTTTGAATACACCCCATTCTTCAATGGCTTGAATCATATATGTAGAACAACTTGGTTCATATCTACAGCTTGGCCCAAAAATAGAATTAAGTAACGGACTGATGGTCCACTTATAGAGATAAACTGGTAAGGTTGCTGCCTTGCGAATGTATGTGATTATTTTCCCCAACTTAATTGTTTCTTTCGTTCTAGATCGGAATACATAAGATGGTCTGCTTTGTCATTGATTTGTACACTAAGAATATTTCTCTGGTCCTGGAATGCATCCATCAAAATACTATAATCGATCGTTGCGGTCATAGGTGCTTCTATTTCTGTCGCTTCCATGTAAACCCACATACCTGCTAAATCTTCGCTCAACTCCTTGCCTAAATATTCCATCTCCACCTTCTTGTCATCAAATAAAACACTGAAATTTTCTTTTAGATAAAGACCGATATATTTATCAGCGTCAGGGTTTTCTTTCTTAGTAAGTATAAACATAGAGTCAACACCCTTATTCTTTAAAGCTTCTTCGAAATCATCGATGAAAACGTGCATTGATAGTTGGAGGGCTTTCTGTTCTGCCTTGTACTTTAGTGAGCCTTTGCTTAAATGGAAATCGTGTTCCATAGCTGTGAAGCCAAGCAAAGAAAACATTCCAAAAAGTAAAAAAGCTGTAATTTTCATAAAATATTATCTTCATCGGTTTAACGAAAAATAAAGGCTATAAGTTTCTTAAGGTATTCTTTGATATGCCATAAATAAAGACCATAAGATAATTGCGACGGATAATATTACTTGATATGCTGGTTTTTTAAAAAGCTTAAAGTCTTTTGTAAGAAGGTTTATTAATGCCAAAATGATCAAAGTAATAACCACAATGATGATTTGCCCCACTTCTATACCAAGATTAAAAACTAATAATTGGATGATCACGAGGTGTTCTTCTCCAGGTAATACTGAACTTTTGAAAAAATTACTGAATCCCATTCCATGAATAAAGCCGAATAATAAGGCAACTAGATAAGATAGACCAATTGTATTTTTCTTTTTAATCAGATCATACATAGCTGTTAATGCTATGGTTACAGGAATAAAAAATTCTACTAGGGAAGAGGAAACTTTTAATATTTCAAGTGAAACACATGCTAAAGTTATTGAGTGACCAATAGTAAACGCAGTTGCTAAAATCACTACTTTTTTCCAATCTTTTAATAAGAAGGGCAAGCAAAGAGCAACTAAAAATAGAATATGATCATAACCTTGAAGATCCAGAATATGATCGAACCCAAGTTGAAAATAATTCCATTTCATATTAACTTACAATTGTTCCTGTTGTATCGCCTAAAACTGTTTTTAATAAATTTCCTGGCTCGTTGATGTCAAATACAATGATAGGTAGATTGTTCTCATTACATAAAGTGAATGCTGTCATATCCATCACATTTAATTCTTTTTTAAGCACTTCCTTAAAAGATATATTATTGTACTTGGTAGCGTCAGGGTTTTTCTCGGGATCTGCAGAGTAAATTCCATCAACACGAGTACCTTTTAAAAGTACGTTTGCATTTATTTCATTAGCACGAAGTGCAGCAGCAGAATCAGTCGTAAAATAAGGACTACCCGTTCCGCCTGAAAAAATTACAACTCTTCTTTTTTCAAGGTGACGAATTGCTCTTCTTCTTATATAAGGTTCAGCAATTTCGCGCATTTCGATGGCTGTTACGAGTCGTGTATATAAACCTTCATTTTCCAATGCACCTTGTAAAGCGATTCCGTTAATGCAAGTTGCAAGCATTCCCATATAATCTCCTTGAACTCTTTCAATTCCGGAATCTTTTGCTTGTAAACCTCTAAATATATTTCCTCCTCCTATAACGATAGCGACTTCTATCCCTATATCAGTGATTTTTTTTATCTCATTTGCGTAGTAAACTAATTTTTTGGGATCGATCCCAAATGACTTTTCACCCATTAAAGTTTCGCCACTTAATTTCAGAAGTACTCTTTTATATTGCAAATTCATAAGGGAAATATTTTTCGCGAAGTTACTAAAAATATAAGATTGATAGCCTTTTTTTACCTTTACCGTATGTATTGGAGAGATAGTTGGAATTTTATTAAGAATTTGACACCTAGAAGAGCGTTGAATTCAGGCTTGATAATCAGTAGTTATTACCTAAGTAAATGGAGCGGAAAGGCTCTACAGTGGGGCAAGCCAATGACGATTTCTTTCGAGCCTACAACAGCTTGCAACCTAAGATGTCCGGAATGCCCTAGCGGATTAAGATCTTTTACCAGACCTACTGGAAATTTGAAATCTAATTTTTTTAAAGATTCTTTTGACCAATTGTACAAAGATTTAATGTATCTCATTTTTTATTTTCAAGGAGAACCTTACATTAATCCGGAGTTTTTGGATATGGTAAAATACGCATCCGATAAAGGTATTTACACAATTACTTCCACAAATGGACATTTCTTAAACAAAGCAAATGCAGTAAAAACAATTGAGTCGGGGCTCAAAAGAATAATTATTTCGGTAGATGGAACGACTCAGGATGTGTACGAGCAATACCGTAAATCGGGAACCTTGTCCAATGTACTTCAAGGAACCAAAAATTTGGTAGCTGCTAAAAAAGAAATGAAATCTGCAACACCACATATCATTTTCCAATTTTTGGTTGTCAAACCAAATGAACATCAAATTCCAGAAGTATATAAACTTGCTGAAGAAATAGGAGTAGATGAGGTGAAATTAAAGACTGCACAAATTTATGATTATCAAAATGGGAATCCTCTAATTCCTACAATTGAGAAATATTCCCGTTATAAAAAATTAGCTGATGGCACATACAAGTTAAAGCACAAACTAGTTAATAGTTGTTGGAAGTTATGGCATAGTTGTGTGATTACTTGGGATGGCGCAGTAGTTCCATGTTGTTTCGATAAGGATGCAACACATAAGTTAGGAGATTTAAAGCAACACAGTTTCAAGGAAATATGGCAAAATCCAAGTTATAAACAATTCCGTAAATCTATTCTTAAAGGTCGAGATCAAATTGAGATTTGCAAGAATTGTACGGAGGGATGTTCTGTCTGGAAATAAATTACAAAAATAAATATGTAAAGCAATTTAAGGATAAGTCGTTGATTCTTAAATACATTCAATATATTTGTTTTATCCCTACTAAAATGTTGTATATGTCATAATCTGTTTTATTACAAAATGGAATGGTTATTGTACACTTTGAAAGTAACATTCATATGAAGTTGAATAAATAAAAAAACTAAAAAACCGAAATGCTATATAGGGTAATAATACAAGGCAATTTAGACTTTGGAAACGAGAAATCGTACGAAAAAGCAAAGAAAATGTATGAATATAGGCTTGAAAATTATTTCAAGACTGATTCTGTATTCAAAGAAGTTGATGAAATTTTCTTTGATGATAAACTTCAATTGTCAATCCCTAGGTATGTTGGTCAAGCTTTTGAAAAGACTTTTAAGAATACGGCAAGTTTACTTGAATATTGTGCACAATTTGCAATGTCAGGTGTTGTTAAATGTTGGCAAACAGATAGTGGGAAAGTACTTAACTATTGTGATGTAGAGCCGAAGAGTGATAAGGTTGCAGTGAAATTATACCACAAGGGAAAAGAGTTGTCTAAGGAAAGTGGAAAAGAAGAGGAAGCTTACGAAGAATTAACTAAAGCCATTTCGAAATACGATAAGCATGCTATGGCATATGAGCGTAGAGGAAATGTGAATTTGAAGCTTAAGAAGTATTCCGATGCAATAAGAGATTTTAATAAAACGATAGCGATTGACGATTCGAATCCTATGGCTTATTTTGGTTTAGCAAGAGTATATATTCATCAAGAAAAATATCAGGAAGCAATTGATCAATTAGAATTAGCTTGCAAAAAATCACTTGCTTTACAATCAATTTACTGGAAGGCTAGAAGATTAAAAGCAGATTGTCATATAAAGTTAGAACAATGGGAAAAAGCTGAATTTGACTTAAAGTTATTTAGCAAAAGAAATTTCTCGAAAGATAATGACAATTACGGTTATAAAAGACATGCTCTATATTTTTATGGAAGGACATTAGTAGAGCAAGAGAAATATGTAGAAGCAATTGCAGCATTTGATTCTGCATTAAAAATCGAAGATGGAATAGACAATATTCCTGTCGAAGACATCTATTTTTACCTTGGAACAGCTAAGAAGTTGGGAGGTAAAACGGGTTATACTAAAGATTTCAAAAAAGCAACAGAGTTAGGTTGCACATTGGAACCTGCATAATTAGTTGATATATACTTCAACACGAGTTCAAGATAATACAGAAAAAAATAGTAGCTTAGGTCATGATTTTGCTTGCGCTACTTTTATCATGGGTTTCTATTGTACCTAGTGTATTGCTAGTAATAGCATGTATTTATATAGGTATCTGTTTATTATTTTATTTCTTACAAGATTACTTCTTTTTCCGACCGGAGAAATTACCGAAGAATTTTCAATACAAGTATCCATTTCCTTTTGAGGAAGTTTCTTTCGAGATGGAAGATGGTGGGTTTGTGAATGGCATTTATTTCGAAGTGCCGAATTCACTTGGTGTGGTTTATTACTTGAAAGGGAATTCGAGGAGTGTAAAAGGGTGGGGGAAATTTGCGAGAGATTTTTTAGGGAAGGGATATGATTTTTTCATGGTAGATTATAGAGGTTTTGGTAAGAGTAAGGGGAAACGTAATGAACAAATATTATTTCAGGATGCACAATATATGTATCAATGGTTAAAGAAAAAGTACAGTGAAGAGAAGATTGTTGTTCTTGGTAGATCATTTGGGAGTGGAGTTGCCGCTAGAATTGCTTCATGGAATAAGCCAAAAATGTTGATTTTAGACAGTCCTTATTACAGTTTTAAGAAGTTGACAGCGAGATTTGGTTTTTTTATTCCGTTAAATCAATTGTTGAGATATAAGATAAAGACGAATCAATTTCTCAAGATTATGGATTGTCCAGTCCATATTATTCATGGCACATCAGACAAGCTTATACCCTTTAAACACAGTAAAATGCTGGAAGAGGAGAATAAAGGAAAGCTAAATTTATACCCTATAAAAGGAGGTCATCATAATGATTTACCGGAGTTTCAGGAGTTCCATCATACCCTTTATGAGATTTTGACAGAAAGTGAAGTAGAGGAATTTCAATAAAAAGTTTAAAATATTATTGGAGAAAAGATAAAAAGCCTTAATTTTGCGTCCACAAAATGACCTATGGTGTAATCGGTAACACTCAAGTTTTTGGTTCTTGCATTCAAGGTTCGAGTCCTTGTAGGTCAACAAAAGGGAATAACATGAAAATGTTGTTCCCTTTTTTTTTGGCCAACAAGGACTCGAAGTTTATCCTGAGCGAGCGCAAAGTGAGTCGAAGTTTCAACTTATAAAGTCGATATTTCCATAATTACAAATACATAGTTTAATATCATAATTAATCTTCATCTAATAATCATAGGTTAGACAAGTTCCATGACTTATATCTTTTAAACAGCAATTTGGTTTGAATATGAAATAATTTATTTGTAAATTGTACATCATAATTACTCCCAATGCAAAAAGAAATCAAAAAAGCGGCGATTCCTCAACAGTCCATCAATTTTGCTGATTCATTAAGTCAAACAGATGCACCTTCTATGCAAGCTCCTGAATACAGCTTAACAAGCGGTACCGAAGGAACAAGTGAAAGCGCAGCATTTGATACACAAGGAAGTATTACCTTTTATGTCAACGGGTTTTTACCAGAAAGAGATTACTTAGGTAATACAGAACGTGGTGACGCAGCTAGTAAAGATGAAGAGAAGAATGGGGAAACAATGCATGAAGAACAATCTTGTATACAAGGTTGTGGTGGATATTGGGGAGAGATGGATGATAAACTAGAAGAACGGTTTACAGGAAAAGAACCAAATGCAGATTCCACTTTTTATTTTGATGGATCAGCTGGACCTCTTTCGTCTGCTAAAGATCGTATGAATTATGGTGAGGATGCTGGTGCAATGATTATAAGGCAACTAAAAGCTGGTAATTTTGCAGTAGATGAAAATGGATGTATGCCTGACGATATCAATATTGTAGGACACAGTATGGGAGGAGCATACGCAGCGGGTTTAGCAAAAACCTTATTAGAACACAATGAAAGTGAAGGAAAGCAGGTCTTTAACGTACGAGCTGTGTATTATTTTGCACCGCATCAACCTGCTGACATTGAACACCCTAGTCAAGTAAGAGGTATTCAATATTCGCACAAAAACGATGTAGTATCTTCCGATGGCAGTAATGCTTCATCCGCTTGGGGAATTATACCTAAAGGTTCTGGTTCCTATTTAGCACCCATCCAAGGTATTCATGAATTCATGGTACATGATGTTCCTGGATTAGATCAAAGTTTATTAGGTGATCGTGGTGGACATAATGTAACAGATCACGACTATACTTTAGATAGATATAAACCAGGAAGAGAGGGCTACATAGCTCCTAATTCAGACACCGATTATGATTCCGAAAATTATTCGAGTCAAGTTGTTTCTCAGGAAGGATACGAAGATAGATCTATTAATATTCCAAAAATTATAGATAAGGTAGAAGGATTACCTCAAGATGTTCGAGATAAAATTGCAGAAGTAAATGAATGGGTGAAACAAAATGTCTCAAGTGCCAACAGTTTGTTTAAAGAAAAAATAGGGCAAGGTGCAGACTGGCTTGACGAAAAAAGAGAAGATGGAAAAGAATGGGTAGATGATAAAATAAATGAAGCTGATGAATGGATAGACGATAAAGTAGACAAAGGAGATGACTTTATTGACGATAAGATCAACGAAGGAACGGATTGGTTAAATAATAAAACTGGTGGGTTACTAGGAGGTGAAATTGGCAAATTATCGGATTGGGTAAAAGGGCGGAAAAACACTCAAGTTGACAAAGTGCGAAACAAGGAAAATAAAATAGTAGAAAATGCACAATCTAAAGTTGAGGAAGCAAATGCTTGGCTAGAATCCAAAACAGAAGATCTTTCTTCCTATATAACAGAAAAATCAAATGACCTTGAAGCTTGGGTGAATGGTCAAGTAGATAAAATATCTAGTTGGGCTAAAAATCAAATTAGTAAAGGTGAAAAATATGTTGAAAAAACGATGAAATCTGTTCAACGGAAACTAAAGGCTTTAATTAAGAAAATTCAACGGAAAATTGAAGCAATGAGGAAAAGGGTCGTGAAAATAATTGCTATTATAAAAGAAACAGATGCATGGGCTTAGTATGTAAAAACATAAGTAGAGTGTTTACGGCATTCGTATTATATTTTTTAATCTTACATTCGTGTTCAACTAGTTCAAACTTAAAAAAAATGGATACCTATAAAATAAATGAGGTTGTAGAGGAATATGCAACTAAAACGGTGGATAAAGAAGATGCTGAATACATGAAAGAATTACTCAAATCAGAAATAAATAACTGGATTGAGAATTACAGCAGCATGGGATTTTACAAAGAAGAAGCATTCATCATTTCAGATATTATGTTATTTGCTGCCTCGAAAGATAAAGTAATCCTTATTGTACATGCACTTTTAAAAGATACAAACGATGGGGAAGCCAAAGTAATAAGTGCTAAGTTAAATGATGATGACAAGTGGGAGTTCAGATATGTAGGCTTGCCTACTTTTTACTATGAATACAATGAAGAGCTTCGAGCAGGTAAAAAATTCACAGAACACGAAATTCTTGTTAGAACCATTGATCATCTTGTGAAAGATGGTCTTGTAAATGTCTTTGGTCACATCAGTCAAGATTATCTTCAAAACAAATGGTTTTAATGTTTCGAAAACCCATCTATTCTTTCTATAATTTTATCATTAGTGCACTATTACATAGTCACTAGTAAGCATTAACACTGTGCACAAATCTTTGGACACTTTTTACAATTCGATTTGCCTTTCTTTTTGAATTTTTTACAGCATTTCTTTTTACAACATTTACTAGCCATGACTTAAAAATCTTATGATTCGATTGAATGTAAATATAAGAAAAAGTTTAGCTTATTTTGAATTAGTCTAAATAAAAATAGTTGGCTAATTGAAGTAGTTGTTTTTTAAGGAATGATCTTATTAATTAATTTCTGTATGACAGGTTGTAGATGTATTTAACCCTTTTTTTGGGCTCCAGCCCAAAAATTAAACACTAATTCAATCCTTTAAAAATCCGTTCCCAATGAAAAATGCCATGTAGACGGAAGTGCTGCTTTCGTTTCAATTCCTATTGCATAATCTAGCTTCAAGAAATACCCAAAAACACTCGTACGGAAACCAAATCCATATCCCAAAATCAACGGATCTCTAAAGTATTGTACATCGATGAAAACGGTTTCGCCATTTTGGAAGCTCGCAGAATTGATAGGATTTTGAGGACTATATGGACTTAATCCATGCCATGCTGTTCCCGAATCAAAGAATCCCACAACCTGAAACTCACGAAGAAAATCGTATCTTATATTATCCGATATTAAATGTCTGAAAACCGGAACTCTTAACTCTACTGTAGTCACCGCATAGCTCGTTCCATTCCGAATATTTCTATCAAATCCTCTAAGCTGAGGAGCTATATTTTCAAATGAATATTCTCTGTCAGGAATTCCTGTCGATTGGTCGAA
Source organism: uncultured Saprospiraceae bacterium (assembly GCA_964566605.1). Classification (GTDB taxonomy): domain Bacteria; phylum Bacteroidota; class Bacteroidia; order Chitinophagales; family Saprospiraceae; genus JAHDFB01. The sequence continues at coordinate 17,493 of CAZMKA010000006.1, forward strand.
TCTATTTAAAATAGAACCTTCCACTCCTCCTACATAATAAAGAATAGGCTCACTACCGAAACTTGTCCCCGCTGAAAAACGAGCCGCTAAAACAGACTTTTTTAACACTGGTAAATAATATCGGACATCTGTTCCTACAACACCTAATACTCCGTTACTCGGCTCTATTGTAAATGGATCAGCAAATTGCACACGGAATCTATTCATCCCCTCTGCAAAGACTTTCGCACGAACTCCATTAAAAATATTTATTGAACGCATCGACGAGTTGTCGTATACATATTCAGCTCGTGCACCTAATCGTTGACTATTGATTTGTGGTGATTCAAACGTTGTAGGATTCGTAATTAAAGTGAAATTCCTATCATTTCTTAAAGTACCACTAAGCCTTATACTTTGGAATTCGTCAAATGGGTAACGAATCTGATAATATAAAATAAACGTATTTTCCTTTAGGCGCTCTTGCAATTGAAATTGATCGATTCGTCTATTGGTCCTGTTTCTATAGTATGCTCCATAAAAATGATCCCACTGTTTTTTACGATCTTCAAAAGTCATATAAGCTTCATAACCACTGAAATTAGTAGCTAGCCTCACACCACCCTCGAATAAGTAATCTTCAAACGCATCTTGAACTTTTGCTTTCATCAAAAGACCTAACGGCGGTTGTTGAAATCCTATATTGTCACCAGAATAACTATTTAATCCACCGAATAATGGATTGTTGTCCAAATAAGAATCAACGCCTAGTATTTTAAATCTCAATCGAGATGCTACTATTTTGTTTGGATTAAAATCATGAACTTCGTCTGAGTTATCTTCAACAAAACTAGCTTCTCTTTCAGTCTCGAAATCTATTTGAGGTGCATCTTCATATTTTGTGTCGAAAAATAAACCTGGCGGAATATTCTCTACATTATTTACACTTATTTCCTCTTCGGCAGGATTAAGTAGAGCACCTACTGCAAGATCATTAAGCGATTTTAACCTGAAAGCTGTAAATTGTGGTACACCCTCCTTTGGTTTCTTTTTCATGATCATGTCCCTTCTGTTATAAGAAGTAGAATAATAACAGGTAGCAGAGCTACATGATTTATCTATTATATTGGACTTTAGTTGAATTACTCCTCCTGTTTTCTTCAGTTCGAAACCTGATGTAATTTCTCTTTCAATTAATGTTTTAATACCATATTGATCAGTCAAATAAGTTATCTTGTTATCAACTATTTCAGGCTTATATTCGCTCCCATACTTAGTATTCGTCAATCGTATCAATTTATTTTCATTATCAAGTGATAAGAAATATAAATCGAAATGTTTTATAGCTAATATAGTATCAATTTCCTCTACCTGATACGAAGCTTTGTCTCTATTCGAACTAAAAAGGATTCCTTTTACTCCATGAATTGTAGCGATCTTAGCATCAAGATCATCATAAAAATCATCGGTAATCTTAATTTGAAGTCGGGAATTCAAGTCATATGAATACAGGTCTGAATATCCATCTGTATTTCCATTAATCAATAATGTACCTTCATCAATAAAATCCGCAGAATAGATTTTATTAAAAATTGGATTCATTGTGTTTTTGAATGTTTTACCCGTTTTTAAATTTTCAATTCTTATTTGAAGTACATTCCTTGATTCGTATATGTAGCCAAGCGAGTTACTATCTTCAGACCAAAAATAAACAGGATAATTCTCATCCGTTTCTCTATATGGATTGTTATAACCTAAGCGTTTTAATCGCTTTTTCTTTCCGTTCTTAAGGTCCCTGTAATACATGATGATTCGTCCGTTTTTATTTTGGGCGTAAGCCAAAAATTTACCATTGGGACTTATGCTCATATTCTTGTACTTCGCTTGATTGCTATTTTTTACAACAGCATTTTTCACGTTAGCAATCGGAGCACTATAATCGCTTGAAGTATATCTTTCTTTATGATATTCGAAGCATTGTTTAACGATATCATCGTATTCATCTCCGAGTATATATCGGAATGCGGAATTCAAATTTCTATTAATCCTCGTAAGGTAGATAATATTACTTATCGAGCTATGGCCATATGTTTTACCTATATAATACCAGAAAGCTTTTCCAGCAATATCCGGCTCACGTTTACTTAAGCGATTGAAATTCTTGTAAGGCCTTTTTTTATCAATAATATAATACCTAAGTAATGCATCGTCTTCTTCTGTCCATTCATTTTTTGCGTAAGAAATCAAACCCGTTTTGAACCACTCAGGCATGTCATTCATGAAGCTGTTTTGGACATATTCTTGAATACTTGTACCATACAACATTGAGTGCATGTAAGCTTTCGCGATGCCTTCGCGTATATTTTCCCTTAGATTTCTATGGTTTCCATCGAAATGGACATAAAGTTTTGTACCTATTAATTGGACTTGTTCTGCATTCAATGGATTTTCCCCTTGCAGCCCTATATTCGTTTGGTATAATTCCCCAAGGTCATTGTAGACAATTATTTCTATTTTTTCATTGATACGGTGTTCAAGAATATCCTGAATTTCTTCAAAATCGTATTCTGCAAGTTGGATGGATGAAATGGCAACATTCCGTGCTTTACCGTACCAATATGTGATGAAGTTTTCCGTTTCGTATCTGTACCAAGTATCGAAATCGTTCGAATATTGCACTCTGTTTTTACCAAAGACAGCATTAATCTCCTGGGATTGGATTGAAGAACTTATAAAAAGTATACTTAGAATTGACAGTAAAATCCGACTCATATTGACCAAAATAGATTATTCCTACATTTTGTTGAACTTATAACGAAAATAAATAGAATATTTGTCTAAAAATAACACTCAATGCTCGAATATATCGTTTTGCCAGGCAATCCATTTATGGAAAACACCTATATCATTAGTGATGAAACTCGTGAATGTATCATCGTTGATCCAGGTTGTAGCAACAAAGAAGAGCAGAAAAGATTGGTTGATTACATTGAAATGAAATGTTTGAAACCAGTGCAATTAATCAATACACATTGTCATATTGATCATGTTTTAGGAAATAAGTATGTTTCATTAAGGTTTGGGCTTTCGCCCAAATATCATATACTTGAGCAAGAAGTGCTTGATTCTTGTGCATGGGTGGCTGGTCAGTATGGTATTCCATACGAACAATCTCCTAGTGCCACTGAATTTTTGGACGTTGAAAAGAACTTGGAATTTGGTAATTCTAGTTTCGAGATGCGATTTACTCCAGGTCATTCACCGGGAAGTGTAAGCCTTATAAATCATGAACATAAATGGGTGTTTGGCGGAGACGTTTTATTCAGAGATAGTATAGGTAGAACAGATTTGCCAGGTGGTAATATGGCAACTTTGATGGAATCTATTAAATCACAGTTATTTACACTTGATGATGACTATAAAGTGATGAGTGGGCATGGTCCTGAAACGACAATAGGCTATGAGAAAGTCAATAATCCTTTTTTACAGGGAGTCTAGTTTTATACAGTGATTGAAAAGTGTTATTATTCTTGATCGAACTTTTTGCCAAAGTGCTGAACCCAGTATGTTCCTACTTTTGCAACAGCAACATCATCAACTTCTTGACTAAGTAACATGCGACAATGTGTAGGTGATTTAATCCAGTCTTCCATTACTTGATCGAAATTTGTTTGACCACTTCCTAGATTTTCACCGCAGAAAGACCATACATAACCAACTGCATCTATACGGTCTCCAACATCAGTTCCCGTAGGTGAAAAATGAGAGAAATAATTCTTTTTATTCATGTCTTCAGCATGACGATAAGCAGAAGTTAATAGTACGGCATTCCATTTTAGAGGCGCAGCAGGTGACATAAAAACTCCACCACAATTACAACCTTTAGACCTTAATTTATTGATTTTATCAAGCATTACTTGCTCCTGCGGATTTTGGGCTTGAGCCCAAAAACTAAAACAAAAGCTTATTGCTAAAATTAATATGCTATTTTGAATTCTTTTCATTAATTAATGGTTCTGAAATATCTAACGCAAAATTAAAATTCAATGTTTCAATTTAGATAAATTTAACTAGGGTTTAACCCTAAATTCTAGTATTAAGTAATAATTACATTTTACATGTTTACTAATAATAAGCCTTACCTTTACAAAAAAGAAAATTAGTGGAATTTAAGAAAATAGCACTTATAGCGCACGATGGTAAAAAAGCAGAATTAATAAATTTCATTCTCCAAAATCAAAAGTATCTTCATTCAGTAAGTCTTTATGCTACGGGAACTACAGGTAGACATATAGAGGAAGCGGGGTTCGAAGTGACAAAATTATTATCCGGTCCACTTGGAGGTGATGCACAGATTGCCACGATGGTCGCAACAGGTGAAATGGATATGGTGTTTTTCTTTAGAGATCCGCTTGATAAACATCCGCACGAACCTGATGTTCAAATGTTGATGAGACAATGTGATGTACATAATATTCCGTTAGCAACGAATATGGCAAGTGCTAAATTGATGATATTAGGAATGGATGAAGCATAAGGGTTTTAGTAAGTGACAGATAAAGATTTTAAAGAAATACAATCCAAAATCCCGAAACAACCGGGCGTTTATCGTTTTCTAGATGAGGACGACGTCATTCTATATGTCGGTAAAGCAAAGAATTTAAAAAATCGATTGACTTCTTATTTTGGGTCAACCAAAAATAAAGCTTACAAGACCCGTAAAATGGTTCAGCATGCTTCGCGCATTGAATTTACAATCGTTGAAACCGAAACCGACGCTCTTTTACTCGAGAATACCCTCATCAAAAAATTCCAACCTCGTTACAATGTCTTGATGAAAGACGGTAAAAATTACGTGTATATAGTCATTAAGAAAGAACCCTTTCCCCGTGTCTTTTTTACACGAAAATTAATACGAGATGGTTCCACGTATTTCGGGCCTTATACTTCGAAGTATCGTGTGAATATAATCCTTGATATTATTAAAAAACTGTTTCAATTAAGAACTTGCTTTCTACCTTTATCAGCTAAAAATATCGAACAAGGCAAATTCAAAGTATGCTTGGAATACCATATTAAAAATTGTGCAGGCCCTTGTGTAGGACTCGAAGAAGAGACCGTTTACGATGGCAAAATCGATCAAATTAAAAACATTCTAAATGGGAATTTCACTCCTGTGAAAACCTATATAAAAGAGCAAATGCAAAAGCATTCCATGGCGATGGAATTCGAACAAGCGCAATCATATAAAGATAAATTAACGGCTTTCGAAGATTATCAATCGAAATCCACAGTAGTGTCTACAAGTTTAGGAAATATTGATGTGTTCGGTTATGAAGAAGATGAGAAATCGGCTTATGTCAATTATTTGAAGATAATCAATGGTGTATTAATTAACACTGATACCGTGGAGTTGACAAAGAATATTGATGAAGAGAAAGAAGATATTCTGTTGTTTTCTATCGAGAAAATACGTGCGAAGTTCAACAGTTTTGCTGAGGAAATTCTTGTGCCTTTCGATCTAGGGTGGTTGATTGAAAATGTGAAAATTACCATTCCTATAAGAGGAGATAAAAAGAAGTTGCTCGATCTTTCCATGAAGAATGTCAAGTATTATCAGATGCAACTCCGAAAGGATGCAATGAATAAGGCGAAAAAAGTAACAAGTAGTGAAAGGATTTTAAAAACAATGCAAGAAGACTTGCAAATGGATGTTGTGCCCTTTCACATTGAGTGTTTTGATAACTCGAATATCCAAGGGACAAATCCTGTTTCATCTTGTGTCGTTTTCAAAAATGCTAAACCTTCCAAAAAAGATTATAGGAAGTTCAATATCAAAACGGTTGTTGGCCCTGATGATTTCGCCAGCATGAAAGAAGTCGTGTATCGAAGGTATAAAAGATTAAAAGAAGAGGGTCAAGATTTACCACAGCTTGTAATTATCGATGGAGGTAAAGGACAATTAAGTGCGGCATATGAGATATTAAAAGATCTTGGTCTTGAGAATAAAATATTGATGATAGGAATCGCGAAAAGACTAGAGGAAATTTTCTTTCCCGAAGATCCTATTCCTTTATATATCAATAAAAAGAGTGAAACTTTAAAAGTAATCCAACATGCAAGAAACGAGGCACACCGTTTTGCAATTACTTTCCACAGAGATCAGCGTTCTAGAAATGCACTCGGTACAGAATTAACTAATATTCCTGGAATAGGGGAGAAAATTGCAAACAAACTCCTTATTTTCTATGGTTCTGTAGGGAAAATAAAACTACAGACCATATCCGCAATGGCAACTGTTGTTGGTTTATCAGCAGCGAAAAAGGTTTATAACTATTATAATAAGGATGAAGAAGAGTAGAGCTAATCTTACAGATTATTTCTTTTCATTTCTATAGTTAAGTCATTTAAAACTTTCAATGTATTTTCGTTATCCGCATCGTAAACTAAGGACTGCTCTAAATCTTTTTTTGCTAGTTCAAGTTTATCTTGTAAGTAAAGCGTATAACCTCTATAAAAATATGCAAGAGGATCAGTTGGTGCAATTCCCACAAAGATATTGAACTGTTCATAAGCTCTATCAAGCTCTTCCTCTTCAAGTAATAAAATCCCTGCATTCAAAAACGCTGGTGCATAATTTGGATCTAAGACATTGATTTTTCTATAGATTTCAAGTGCCTCAGGAACACGATCATTGTTTTGGAGAAAGAATGCTTTAGAGTGCAGAGCATTAATGTTTAAAGGATCAACAGTAATCGCGTTTTCTAAATATTGCAAAGCTAATTTTGGGTCATCATTTTCATAAAGCTCACCTAATATTATATAGGCATCAGTAATTTCTGGATCAATACTAACTACTTCTTTTAGTGACTTTTTTGCTTTTTCGTTTTCTCCCATCTCTCTCATTAATAATCCCATAAGAAAGAACGCATCGGCGTTTTGATTGTCTTGCTCCATTACTTTTGAAAGCATAAATACAGCACGCTGATTTTGCTTCAATGTTATCAACAACTCGCTGTATTTTAAGCGAATAGGTATGTTGGTAGGGAAACGTTCTGTTGCAGCTTGTAGTGTTGCAAGTGCTTGCTTGGAACGGGAATAGTTTAAGAATAGATCCGAAAGATGTGCATAATATTTCGGTTTCAAACTATCAATTTTCATAGCTACTTGCATGTCTGCAATTGCATTGTCAAATGCTTCCATATTGGCAAATGCAATCGATCGATCATAGTATAATTCAGGATTATCTGGATTCGAATTAAGCTGTTTTGTCAATTCGTCTACAGCTGGGTTTCCTGTTACCAAAGAAGGTGTTTCATCCTTTGTTTCATTTGTTTTTTTACAAGATAAGGTGATCAGGGTCAAGCCCAAAATGAATAATAAAATGTGTATACGTTTCATATAAGAAAAATCTATTGCACAGCAAAAATAACGTAATGAATGCATGTGTAAGTACTTATACTAATTTAAACTCTAAATTTCTGCACACATTTTCTTCACTCTGACAAAAATGAGATGTCATTTCAAGTGGGTATATTAAGGATTTGCTAGGTTTTCGATAGATTTATTTCAGGTTAAGTTTTCAATGCATTTATCTACATCCCTTAATTTTATATAATCCCATCGGGTAAGAATAGAAATGGCATAAGTTACTTTGCCAAGGTGTGTGTTATTAAAATTAAAAAGCCCCGCAAAATATGAATTACTTTGCAAGGCTAAATTTATAACTTGAATTATGTTTTATCTTCTAAATAAACTTCCTAGTGTTTTAAAACCTATTGATGCAATATCATCCATGATGTTACCATCGCCATCGCTATCAAGTATCTTTTCAAAGATAGAAGCTTGTGGATTTTGTTGAACTTGTTGTTTTGTTGAACCTTGAAGCATCTCAAATAATGAACTTGCGTCTAGACCTTGAGATCTCTTTTGTTTTCCCAAAACACCCATTACAACTGGTGACAGTTTCAATAATAATTGTCCTACATCCATTGCGTCAAGACCACTAACTTTACTAATGTTCTGAACTACATTACCTTGCTTTGCTCCTAAAATATGTCTCAACATTCCTGCTGAATTCAACATGTTACTATTCTGTGGCGCTTTCATTCCGCTTAATAATCCTATAGCATCATCAAGAATACTTCCGTCGTGATCTCTATCAAGTGCTCCTAGTAAACCATTAAGTCCTTCAGGTTGTGCCGCATTTCTTGTCAATGCATTTAATAACACTGAAAATACACCATTAGCTGCTACTGCAGTTTTTTCTCTATCTTCACCTCCTATCGACTTCGATAAATATCCAATCAAATCAGGTGTTAGTTGGGATTGTAATAAATCCATTACATTGGTCATAATAATTTCCTTTTTTTTAAGTTTTATAATTAATTCGGTAAGAAGTATCTACTCACTATTTCAGTGAAATAAGCTGTATAATATATTGAAGTAAAATCCAGTTTATTGCTTTTCCTTTGGTTTAATTAATAAACTGAAAAGCAATAGTAAATATTCTAATTTAACTAACCCATAAAAATTAGGAATGGTTTTTGATAAACATATATTATTATTCGTAATGTTTAAACTATAGAATATGCACAAGTTATTGATGTTAGTTTTGCTTCTTGTAACGACTTTTGGGCTTAAAGCCCAAGAATTAGTCGATTCTTACATAGAAACCTTTCAGTATATTGCCGTTTCAGAAATGGAAAGAACTGGTATTCCAGCTAGCATAAAACTTGCTCAGGGTTTACTTGAGTCAAACTGGGGTAGAAGTGAATTATCATCTTTTGCTCATAATCACTTTGGTATTAAGTGTGGATCAAGCTGGGAAGGAAAGGGATATTATAAAGTAGATGATGATCTTGATGAAAATGGTAAATTAAGAGAAAGCTGTTTCCGTGTGTTCGAAAGTGATGAAGCATCATACATAGCACATTCAGAGTTTTTGTTGAATAATAAGCGTTACAGTTTCTTGTTTGATTACGGTCCCACAGATCATAAATCGTGGGCAAAAGGACTTAAAAAAGCAGGTTACGCAACTGACCCAAAATATCCTTCCAAATTGATAGGTGTTATCCAGAAATATCAACTATCACGTTTCGACTACATGGTTGCTGAAGAACTGGATTTATTCGCTCAAGTTGAAGATAATCATGATGAATTAAGTCAAGAAGAACTTGATTTTATGTCGGAAACAATTAGCGAAATTGATAGAGAAACAACGGGAACAAGTATTGAAGAACCAAGAAAATCAAGAAAGAAAAAGAAAAAATCATTTTGGGCGGAAGCCACAAAAGACAGTGACTTCACGAAAAATTATGTGAAGTATAAAAAGAAATGGGAAAATAATGTCAAAGAAGCAATTGCTGAAGTAAAAGAGGAAAAGAATAATAAACGTGGATTTAATTTCGACAACTTACTAAACGAAGTAGTGGAAATAGGAAATTCGGTTTTGGGTGAAGACGAAAAAGCTGGACCTACTTCTTTCCCTGATCTCGAGTCTCATAATGATGTTAAAATGACACTCGCTAATGGAGGTGAAACACTTCAAGATATTGCTATTCGAAGTGGTGTTAATGTAAATGATCTCTATCGATTCAATGATAAAATTTACAAAATAAAATCACCTATTCTAGATAAGTCAATTGTATATCTTGAAGCAAAAAAGACCAGTTTCTCTGGGTCTAGAGAGACACACGAAGTGAGACAAGGAGAGAAAATTGTAGAAATTGCTCAACGTTATGCAATCACTGAGAAAGCTCTAAGAAAAAGAAATTACTTAGGTGAAAAGGATGAATTGAAACACGGAGAAATCCTATATCTTAAAGGCCTTCGAATAGGAAGAAAGCCGAAAGTACGGAAATCTCGTTCAGATAGTATTACTTTTACAGACATATGAGAAAGTTAGTATTTATTCTGTTTGCTTGCAGTCTTGCATTCACAGCTCAAAGCCAGAGTTTTTGGTTTGGTCCAAAAGGTGGCTTTAATGTAGCAACCCAACAAGGAGGTAGTATTGGAGTGCAGCCAATGCTAGGATATAACGTTGGATTTTTTGTTGAATCCTATGATGAGAATAATGAGACTGGTGCTTTATATGCCAGCTTAGGATTACATCAGCGAGGCCGATCTACGAACCGATTCTTTTCTTCTTTTCAAAATATTTTTGTGCCTAGTGTATCTTATCGATATAATAATCTATCGCTAGAAGTTGGTGCAAAGAAGTTTTTTAAAGAGAAACTTTTTTATAAAGTTGGAGTGAGAGGTGAATACACAGCTTTTACGAATTTAGAAGAAGCCAATTCACGAATTATTTCAGTTAATTCACCATTTCCACAATTCGTTCGACCAGTATTAGCGGGTATGACTTTGGGAGGCGGATATCAATTCCAAATTGGTGATTTATATGGAATTTCAATAGAAGCCAATATTATGCCTGATTTTTTTAATCAATATACTTCTCCTGAAATACCGAATGTTTCGCACCCTATTACTGGACAAAATGTAACAGTTAGGGCACAGGAAATAAGAAATTCTACACTTGAAGTAACGGTCGCTTTTCGTTTTTTAAGGAAGGTTATTTATTACTAAAAATGGATAAAACCCGTAGAGCCTATCTTGAGCTTCACTTAGCTGTAGTTTTATACGGTTTCACTGCTATTCTAGGGAAAATCATTTCAATTTCTGCTGTTTCTATCGTTTGGTGGCGCGTGTTTTTCGCAAGTATAAGTTTTCTATTTATTTTGAATGTTGGGAAATTAATCAAGCGATTACCTCGAAAAGTCATTGTACGATTTATGTTAATTGGTATTATAGTTGGTCTTCATTGGGTAACTTTTTATGGATCAATTAAGATGAGCAATGCTAGCGTAGCTCTTATTTGTTTAGCAACTACTTCCTTGTTTACGTCCTTGATCGAACCTTGGGTGGTGAAGCGTAAATTTGAATGGTTGGAATTATTGTTGGGTATAATCATTCTACCAGGCATGTATTTTATCGTGAATGGAATTGATGTTACTTATTATAAAGGTGTAATGGTAGGATTATCTTCAGCACTTTTTGCATCCTTATTTTCTATCTTGAACAAGAAATATATTGATGATGCTAAACCGAATGAATTAGCAGGTATTCAGTTGTTTGGTGTGTTTGTATTTATTACTATATGTGCACCATTCATCTATTATTACAATCCTGAAATTCAATGGTTGCCAAGTTGGCCGGACATAATTTACTTACTTATCTTAGCACTACTTTGTACAACTTTCGCGTATATACTAAGTATGCGATCATTGCGACATTTATCGGCATTTGCTTCGAATTTAGTAGTGAATTTAGAACCGGTTTATGGAATATTATTAGCAGCTGCATTATTAGCTGAGTATGAAGAATTAAGTAGAAATTTTTACATAGGTGTAGCGATAATTTGTTTTGCAGTCTTTTCGTATCCAATTTTAAAAAAGCGAATAAAAAATGCATAATTTAATAGCTAAAGAAATAGAAGAATACTGTGAAGAACACTCGAGTAAAACCAGTTCTTTGCTTCAAAAAATAGCACGTCAATCTTTTTTAAGAACGAATCAAGGACACATGATAAGTGGACCTTTACAGGGTTCTTTTATTGCACAATTAGTTGCGATGATGAAAGCTAAAAAGGTTCTAGAAATTGGCACATTTACAGGATACACAACAATAGCTATTGCAGAAGTTTTGGGCGAAGGAGCTGAGATTACAACTATTGAAATAAATCCTGAGCACCACCATATCGCTGAGTCTTTTATAAAAGAATTTCAAGGAAAAGGAAAGATTAATTTAATTTTAGGTGACGCAAAGCAAGTGCTAGAAGAAGTAGATGAAAACTGGGATATGGTTTTGATTGATGCTGCGAAAATGGATAATGCATATTACTATAACTTTCTCTTGCCAAAGATGAAAAGCGGATCGGTATTTTTATTGGATAATGTATTGTGGAAAGGAAAGATTTTAAAGGAGGAGATGGATAGGAGAACTGCTGAAATTGATCGATTTAATAAAGAATTAGCACAAGATGATAGAGTAGAAGTGAGTCTTTTACCTATTCGTGACGGGATTACGATTGTACGTAAAAAATGAAATTGGGGAAAGCGGACTATATAAAGTTTAAACAAGATCACTTGCCTGTGTGGTGCAATGCATGGTATCTTGATGCGGTGTGTGGTGATGCTTGGGATTGTAGATTCGTAGTAAATGAAGGAAAGATTTTAGCTGTTTGGGTATACGGCGAGCGAATAAAATGGGGGTTGAGAAGTATAAATTTTCCTACGTTTCTAAAGTATAATGGTTTGTTTTTTGATGAAGAAGTGAAGATAGAGCAAAGGGATGAAATGGGTTTGAAATTGCTGATGGAGTTGCCAAGAAGAGTGAAGATGAGTGTTGAATTTATGTCGGGAGTAGAGCATGAAGTTCCGAGTGTGATGAGTGCATTAGAGGCTAGGGCTTTCGCCCAAAAGGAAAGGACAACTTATATATGGGAAATAGGAAGAGGACGAGAAGAGTTGTTGAAAGGGATGGATGGGAATTATAGAAGGATGATTAACAAGCAAAAGGATGGTTGTGAATTGCGAAGTGAGACGAGAACTGGGGCGATGGAATTGTATGAATTTCATAGAGAATGGGTAGGTGATTTACGAGAATATGGTGTTAGTCAAAAGGAATATGAACGATTGATAGGAGTCTTGTATGACCGAGGAACGGGAGAAGTTATGAGTTTATATAAAGAGGAAGCTAAGATAGCGAGTGTGTTGTTACTACGTGATGGGAAAACAGTGTATTATCTATTGGCAGTAAATAACAAAGATTATAATAAAATATATCCATCGGTGTTAATGGCGGATGCGGTGATGAGCTATGTAAGCGAGAAGGGAGTGTTACGTGTTGATTTTCTAGGTAGTGATATTGAAGCTATTTCGCGAGTGTGGAGGAAACTAGGTGCAAAGAAGTTACATTATATATATATGAACAAATCCATCAAATTTCCATTTTAAACTAATTATAAGTTAAGTTAGAATTGATTATCGAAACTAAAAATTGAGCATGTCGAATCCTATTAAAAAAGAACATCTTACTTTTCTCAAAGAATTAAGTAATAATAATGAGAGAGAATGGTTTAATGCAAACAAACCAAGGTATCAAGAGGCGCATGCTTCTTTCAAAGAGTTAGTGGCACAAATTGAAGAAGGGTTAAACAAGTTCGATCAAATAGAGAAATCTAAAGTGATGCGTATTTATAGAGATGTGCGCTTTTCCAAAGATAAATCTCCGTACAAAGACTTTTTAGCTTCTAGTTTTACAAGAGATGGAAAATACAAAAGAGGTGGATTTTATTTTAAAATTCATCCAGGAGGTCACACAATGGTAGGTGGTGGCTTTTGGGGACCTGAGTCCAAAGACTTAAAATTCATACGAAACGGAATTTTGGCGGAAGCCAACAGATACAGAAAACTCATAAACTCGAAAGACATTAAAGATTTCTTTGGTGGTGTTAAAGGCGACGCTTTAAAAACAGCTCCCAAAGGATTCGATAAAACACATCCTGATATCGAACTTATAAGAAATAAACAATATGTTTTATGGAAGGAATTCGATGACAAAACTGCACTTTCGAAGGAATTCCCAACAATAGTCACGGAATCATTTAAAAAAATGCTGCCTTACTTTCAGTTCATGACTGATGCGCTCGTATTTGATGAAAATGGGGTAGAACGTATGTAATGTTGTTCGCCTGCAAAAAAACTAAGTCTGCGTTAATTCAGTAAATCTTTAAGTGCTTCATTTATGCGAGGGAATTCAAAATTGAATCCAGCCTCAATAATCTTATTACTAGAGACATTATTTCCTGATAATACGACATCTGCCATTTCTCCCATAGCAAGCCTTAATGCAAAAGTAGGTACTGGATTCATAATAGATAAACCTCCTTTTATATCTTTGATTGTGTGGGTAAGAATTTTATTGGAGACTACTTCAGGAGCTGTTCCATTGTAAATTCCTTGTAGATTATTTTCCATTATAAAAATATGTAAGCGAGCGATGTCCTTAATGTGAACCCATGAATATTTCATACTTCCATTTCCAAAATAACTGGCCATTCCGAGTTTGAATGGAATCAACATTTTTTGGAGTGCACCACCTTCTGTACTTAAAACAATTCCTATACGTACCAAAGCAACGGTTGGAATAACTGACTTTAGCTCGAAAGCTGCTGCTTCCCATTTTTGGGTGCAAACCGAAAGAAAACTGTCATCAACTGGAGAATCACCTTCTTTCATTAATTGTTCGCCAGAATCTCCATAAAATCCTATAGCACTTGCGGAAATATATTGTTTTGGTCTTTCTTCTAGAGGTAATTTTTCAAGATTTTCCATGATAGTCTTAGCAGAGTTAACCCTGCTGTCAATCAAGATTTCTTTTCTTTTGGTTGTCCATTTTTTATCAGCAATTCCAGCACCGGCTAAATTGATAATTGTATCTACCTTAAGGGCATTGATGTCTATCGTTTTTTTATTTGTATTCCATTGGTGGTAAAATATGCCATTTTTATTCTCCTTAGAAGATCTTGACAGAATATGGATTTCATATTTAGCTTTGTCAAGCTGATTAATAATTTCCTTTCCTATCAATCCTGTACCGCCTGCTAAGAGAACTTTATGCATTTTTTAAAATTTTTATAAAAAAATGCGCACCAAATATGTTGTATTTGATGCGCATTCTTATTGTTTTAAATGAACTTAGATTATTTACTAGCCACTAATTTGATTTCTAAACCAATGTTATCATTGATTGCTTTATCTTTCATACCATCAGCTAAACTTGCTGAACCATAATTAACGCCCCATTCTGTTCTATTGATAGTAAAAGGAGGAGTTGATACTTTTATCATATCATCGCTCTTATTCATGTTTGCTTTGAAACGAACTTCTTTTGTTTGGTCTCTAAGAGTCAAATTTCCACTAATGATATAATTAGCATTTTCATCATTTAGAAGTTTTGTTGCTTTTGTAATTTCAAATTTTGCTTCTGGATACATCCCTACATTAAAAAAGTGGTCCTTTTTTTCTTCCTCTCCAGTTCCTTTAAGGTGACTTTCCAATCCAGCTTTTTTACCTCCTTCAAGGTCTAGTACATTGATTGATGTCATATCAATAACAAAGCTTCCTCCTGTGATTTTTCCATTATCCATTGCAATTTCTCCATTCTTTAATTTCATGTCACCATTATGAGTACCAGTTAACTTGGAACCTTCCCATAGGATTTTACTATCAGCTGTGTTAATCATATATTTCGTACCAACTTCAGCTGCTACTTCGGCTGCTGCTCCTGTTTCAGCTTTTTCACCTGAAGGCTTACAAGCGAAAGCTAAAATTGTGATGAATAGAAAAGTTGATAATTTCAAAAATGATTTCATTTTATATTGTTTATGTTAGTTAAGTAATAATTTTTTTTAATGAGCCAATATATTCATTAACTTCGTTCAAGCTATTTAATACTTTACATTGCTCCGTAGATTGTATTGATTGGTTTAATGCTTGATATCCGCTGATTATTAATTTTCCATTATATTCATCAAGTATCTGATCTATATATGGCTGCAACTCTTTCTCTGCAAAAGAATCATTAATTATAGTGAAGATAAAATCTGGTTTGTAGTGTGTCGCTCCCAGTAGTAATTGCCTAGTATCTATATTGTTTCCATAATAGAAAACAGGAAATTTCTCTTTTTTCATGTAGTAATACATGTAATACAATGAAAGATTCTGGCTTTCATTCTCCGGTAAATAAAGTAGAAATTTCGGCTTGTCTGAATTCTTAGGTTCACTAGGGATTTTGTCTATCTCTACGATAAGCTTATGCCTTATGATATTTAAAACAAAAGTTTCATGTACCTCATTTATAGAATCAGCCACCCACATCAAATTTATTTTTTCTAGCAATGGATAGATGATTTCTTCCATTGTAGCGTCGAAACCTTTTTGTTCTATATTTTTATTGAGAATCTGAGTGAATTTGCTTTCATCTAACTCAAGCATACTTATGCTAAGTGTATCAAGGTTTTTGTCAAATGAGTCGTCAATATCTGTAATTTCAGCGACCCTATTCCTTAATTCTTCCTGACTTAATTTCGCTAACTTAGAAATCTTCATACCTTTCCGATATAATATACTGATGTTAAGAGCTAATTTTAAATCTTCCTCAGTATAATATCGAATATTAGTTTCTGTACGTTTTGCTATGAGAATACCGTATCTTTTTTCCCATACCCTTAGCGTGTGGGCTTTGATACCACAAATATTCTCTATGTCTTTTATTGAATATACTACCACGTATTGATGCTAATTAAATACTTTAACCATTTTTTACTCTATAAATAATTGAGCTGATAGGTTAAACAATTTAGAATAGAAAAAGTTAACTAATTTAGTATTAATTATTTAAAAGCTATATTACGAGTTAAATTCGTTACCAAAAATAATGTGTTATGAAAATAGGGATAGTGTGTTATCCTACGTTTGGGGGGAGTGGTGTAGTAGCCACAGAATTAGGTAAAGCTTTGGCCAAAAAAGGGCATAGTATACATTTCATCACATATAAAAGACCAGCTCGGCTTAACTTTTTTAGCGAGAATATATTTTATCATGAAGTTAATACTTCACAATATCCGCTTTTTGATTATTCTCCTTATGATACAGCTTTAGCTTCGAAAATGGTAGATGTTGTATTATATGAAAAACTTGATCTGCTTCACGTACACTATGCAATTCCGCATGCTAGTGTTGCATTTTTAGCTAAATCAATATTAAAAACTAAAGGAATAGATTTACCTGTAATTACGACATTACACGGAACAGATATTACTTTGGTTGGAAACGATCCTTCTTTTTCACCTGTTGTAGAGTTTAGTATTAATTCTAGCGATGGCGTTACTGCGGTTTCTAACCAATTAAAACAACACACTCACGAGTCTTTTGATATTCATAATGAAATTGAAGTCATTTATAACTTTATAGATTTTGAGCGTTTCAAAAAGACTAATAAAAATCATTTTAAAATTGCAATCGCTCCAAATGGTGAAAAAATAATTACACACGTTTCCAATTTTAGAAAAGTAAAAAGAATAGAAGACGTTATAAGAGTCTTTGAAAAAGTGCATAAAAAAGTAAGTTCAAAACTATTTCTTATTGGTGATGGTCCTGAACGACAGCGTATGGAACAATTATGCAGAGAAATAGGGCTCTGTTCGGAAATCCGATTTATGGGAAAACAACAAGCAGTAGAGGACTTACTTAATATATCCGATTTGTTTATTATACCATCTGCGAATGAAAGTTTTGGATTATCAGCATTAGAAGCGATGGCGTGTGAAGTTCCTGTAATTTCTTCAAATGCAGGTGGTTTACCTGAAGTGAATATTCACGGGGTTACCGGATATTTGTCGAATATAGGTGATGTGGATGATATGGCTGAGAACGCAATTAAGATTTTGTCCGATGAAAAGCTTCATGAAAAATTGAAAAAGGGTGCATATGAAACATCTCTTAATTTTCATATTGACAATATCTTGCCTCAATACGAACATTATTACAGTAAAATCTACAATCGAGTAACGTCCCATAATTTAATTGCCTAATATGGATTATACAAAACGAAGTATCAATCCTGATGCTATACCAACACGTGAATTTCACCAGTTTCTATTAGGTGCAGTTTCACCAAGACCGATTGCTTTTGTAAGTACTATTAATGAAGATGGTGTTGCTAATTTAGCGCCTTATTCTTTTTTTAATGTTTTTTCTAGCAATCCACCTATTGCTGTTTTTTCAAGCAATAGACGCGTGTCGAATAACACAACTAAAGACACACTATATAATATTAAGCTGAATAAAGAGGCAGTTATTAATGTAGTGGATTATTCTATTGTGAGGCAGATGGCAATTGCAAGTGTAGAGTTTCCATCGGATATTTCCGAATTTGATAAAAGTGGACTCACACCTGAAAAAGCCGAAATAGTAACTCCTCCGATGGTAAAAGAATCACCAGCTTCAATGGAATGTACAGTTGATAAAATTATCACATTGGGAGAACATGGAGGTGCGGGGCATCTTATAATATGTAAGATTCATCGTTTGCATGTTCGAGAAGAAGCTATTGATGAAAATGATCGTATAAATCCTCATAAAATGGATCTTATGGGAAGGATGGGTAGAGCTTTTTATTGTCGTGCAAGTGGAGAGAATGTATTTCCTATCGTTCAAGCTGTTGCGAAAATATGCATAGGATTTGATCGATTACCTGATGCGATAAGAAAGAGTGAGATATTAACAGGTAACGAAATCGCAATGCTAGCTGGTATGTATGAAATACCTTCTCAGGAGTTGATAAGTAAATCGAAGATAGATCATGTTTATAAATCTGAAAAAGAAAAGCATGTTAATATAAAAACCTTACTAAAGGAAGATCGTTTAGTGGAGGCTTTAGCACTTTCCTTTTCTTAATTTAGGACTTTCGCCCAAAAGGAATGATAGTTAGAGGTAATTAAAAAAGTAGCATTTTTTAATGGTATTTAATCTTAACACTTCGATATTCATTGGTTTTAAGCGATATTTTTTGCAAAAACATGAAACTGTTTTTATTTCTTTTTGGGCCAGAGCCCAAAAAATCACATCCTGAAATGGAAGGGCTTTAATTAGTAATATACTTCAAAGTACCTCATATATTCCTGAACTATTATTTTTATGCAGACTTTCATCGTTTTAATTTTGGGCATAAGCCCAAATTCTTTTACTAAAGGGGCGAGTAAATGATGCTCTAGCTTTTGCTTTTGTATAATTAGGTGAATATAAAAAAAGCTGACAACTCTGAAGTTGTCAACTTTTCCCTATACATCTAAATCCTTATTCAGATTAATTTATTAACATAAATTTCTTTAGTTCTTGATTAGGATCGTTTTCAATTCGAATAAAGTACATTCCCGCTTTCTGATTGTAGAGATTAAAGCTTACTCGACCATTTGAAGTAAATGAAGTTTCAATTTTCTGTCCAAGTATATTATATACCGAGACCTCTTGTTCTTCTATATGATTTTCGAACTCAACTTTTATTTGACCTGTCGTTGGATTAGGAAATATATTAAAATCCGTATTGATTTTTTCCTCCCCAAATAGACTTTCCTCTTTCGTACTACTATTATCTGTGCAGAAATCTTGCTCTTCATATGATCCGAACTTACCATTGGAATCAATTAATACTTCTCCTGCACTATTCTTAACTCGATACAATCCATATCCATTACCACAACAAATTCCATCCCCATTTGCGTCATATATCTTAAATGTGTAACAAGCTCTTGGCGCACAAGTTGATTTGATTTTCCAAGAATTATTTCCATCAGCATATGGTCCTCCACTTAATACAACTTGATCATTTTCATCGACTACTTCCCATGTGATTTCAGAACCATTTTGATCAGGTTTCATCCACACTTGAATGATCTCGCCAGTTATTACTAGATTTCTACTCTTGCTGTCGTTGTTTGAATTAGAATCACTTCCACCATTCGGATTTTCTGTGTATGCATCAAAAGTATGGTTTTCTCCTGAAAAATTCTGTTTTGGTAAAGTCACTGTTCTATGTTCTCCAGGTTGCATGTTTCCTGTCCAGGTATATGTTGTATAGGCATCATTATTAAATCTATACTTAAGATCAACAGATGTTAAAACAACTGAACCGTAATTTTTAATCTGTATTCTTGGTTTTATATTAGGACTACACTGAGTGTTTTTTGGTCTTAGAATTGCTCTTACTCCAGCATCAACATCAGTTGTACTTCCTGAAGCACAGAAATTCTCCGTTAGCGTTGAACCGAATGCGCCTCCACTTACTATTACATTACCTTGATCATCCGTAATTTCAAAAGATCCATTTCCGTATGAGCAGCATATTCCATCTCCATAACTATCATTGATAACGAAATCATAGCATCCGTCTACTAAACAAAGATCAATCACTATTGGTGTTGTATTTCCATCTGTGTATGGACCTCCTGAATACAAAGTAGTATTTCCCGCATTTATTTCCCAAGTTGTTTCTGATCCATAGTCATCAGGAATAATTGTTAGTGTGAATTCATTATCTGTACATGCAGTATTGCAAGGTGGGCAACTAGCTCCTCCACAATCCACTCCTGTTTCATCGCCATTTTGAATACCATCATTACAAGTAGGAGGGTTTCCACCAGTTCCACATCCATTAGAATTTAATAATGCATTTCTAAATCCATTATTAGCGAACAAAGCTCTCATTCTTGTTTTCTGACCATCTGTAAATAAATTCATACATGCATCGTTTGAGTAGTCCATGTAATTTTGAACCATGTCTAATGAACCACATGAAGTGTGATTAGAGGCACAACCGTAATTAGCAGCATCAGAAAGTGGAGTATCGTTAACATTATCATCGACATTACATCCACCATCTCCCCATATATGATATAGATTTAACCAATGCCCAACTTCATGAGTTGCTGTTCTTCCAAGATTGAATGGCGAATTAGCAGTTCCGTTAGTTCCAAAGGCTTGATAATCACAAACGACACCATCTGTTGAACTATTTCCTCCCGGGAATTGAGCATAACCTAAAAAACCATCAAGTTTACATACCCATATATTTAAGTAATGTTGAGAGTTCCAAGCATTTTGACCACCTTGATTTGAGAATTTGACTTTATCATCATCTGTAAAAACTGCTGTATTTGTTGAGGTTCTTGTAATACCTGTAGTACTATTTCCTGAAGGATCAACAGTAGCAAGACAAAAATCTATTTCAATATCTGCTGCTTGAGGCCAATTATTATTAGCATCTGAGTTTAATCGTCTAAAATCATCATTTAATACTGTTAGCTGAGATTGAATCTGACTGTCCGAAATATTTTGTGAGTTGTTATTATACACTACATGCACAACTACTGGAATGGTGTATACTTGAGCAGAACGATCTGTAGAGTTCGAAATGAATTTATCCAAATGCTTTTGGATTTGTTCCATTTTGAAAACTCTTTTGGGATTTTCCTTAATTTCCATTTCAAGGTGATCCATCGTATTACAAGATCTTTTTTGGCCATTAAGACTAAAGTTAATAAAAAACGAAGCGAGAACACAAAGCAAAAATTTATACATGATTCAATATTTAAATTAATAATATCACGAAGGTAAGCTAAGAAATAAGATCAAATTTTGAATTTTATAGGACGATAAGCGCTTTTTATACGAAAGCTGCTTTTTGTTATACTTTCTATTATAAGCGGTTTTAATTAAATTCTACCTTTGTGTTATGAATAATAGATTAAAGCTTGATTTTTTATTTGAAAAGAAATATAGCCCTTTTCTTCATATACTTTTTTGGTGCTTTACTTATGCAGATGAAGCTCTTTCTCTTTTAGGAATTACTGAACCTATAGATGACTATGGACATGTCTTTCTCTTTTTTCTTTTCGATGTTATTATCGTCTATGTCAATTTATATATTCTCATCCCTAAATATTTATTAAAAAACAAGATTGTTTTTTATTTAATAGCCACATTCTTTACCATAATTCTTAATATTGGTTTTGCGTACTTGATTTGTGATTACCAACATTATCCTGATAATAGCTTAATCAGTATTACTACATACTTTATTTCTTCTTTTATGGTGACAGGGTTTATCCTTGGAATTGCAGCCTGTATTAAAGTGTTTAAATATTTTTTAGTGTATCAAAGAGAAACACAAGAATTAGAGTATAATAGCTTAAAGACTGAATTGGCATATTTGAAAGATCAACTAAATCCACATTTCTTGTTTAATGCACTGAATAATATTTATGTCCAAACTAATAAAGTATCAAAAGAAGCTGGGAATTCTATTTTAGACTTGTCTGATTTGTTGCGTTATCAATTATATGATAGTTCCAAAGAAAAAGTCTATCTCAAAAATGAAATAGCATACTTAGAAAAATATATCGAATTTAATAAAATAAGAACATCCGAAACACAGATGTCTTTCTTGGTTAAAGGCAATCCAACAAATAAAGTAATTGCACCTCTTCTTCTTCTTCCATTTGTTGAAAATGCTATTAAATATGGTGTTACTAACGAAAACAAATCTTTTATTAAAATAGTCATAAATGTAGAAGGTGACGATTTAATATTTACTTGCGAAAACTCAAAGTCTAAAACAATTTCTCAAAGTTTAAAAGGGGGCATCGGAATTCCTAATGTAAAAAGAAGATTAGAATTGATTTATCCGAATAATCATAGTTTAGAATTGATAGACTCTAATGAATATTATAAGGCACAGCTAAATGTAAAATTATGAAATGTATAATTGTTGATGATGAGCCATTAGCGCGTGAAGGTATAAAACAATACATTGAAGAAGTCTCAGAACTAACATTAGTTGATAGCTTTAAATCAGCTATGGAAGCAGGTAACTATTTGCAGAGTAATGAAGTAGATTTAATGTTTTTGGATATCCAAATGCCTGGAATTACAGGAACTGAGTTTTTAAAATCTCTGCAATCAAAACCATTGACTATAATGACTACGGCATATACTGACTATGCTATTGAAAGTTTTGAATTGGATGTAGTAGACTATTTATTAAAACCAATAAGACTAGCTCGATTCCTAAAGGCTGTCAACAAAGCAAAAGAACTTTTCGAATTATATCAATCACCTTTCAATGTCGAAAAGCTTGAAGATGATTTCATTTATGTAAAGGCTGATAGAAAATTTGTAAAGATTTTTTACAGTGAGATAATTTACATTAAAGGATTGAAGGATTATGTAAGTATTCATACCCCAGAAAAAAGAATCATTACTGCAATGAATGTAAAAACGATTTTATCTCATTTACCCGATAAATTATTTTACAGAATTAATAAATCCTACATTATAAACGTTGATAAAATTGATACAGTCGAAACCGATTTTGTAAATGTGGCAGGTGAAGAAATCCCAATTGGGTCTAGCTACAAAGAGGCTTTTTTAAATAACATTATTAAAGGTAAACTGATTAAGCGTTAACGCATCGACCAATAGAATTACACTTTGATAATTATAGAAATTCCTTTTGGGCTCGAGCCCAAAAAAATATTTCATGTAAATGGAAGTACTTTGTTTTAGCAAAATGCTTTCTTAGCACCGCATATGATTCTCACCCACTACCGATGTTACTTATTCTTATCCAGACTTTCTATCGTATTTCTTTTGGGCATAAGCACAAAAAAACCAAAACAACAGATTACTTTTACTTAGTGTACATTTTAGTAGTATAAAATCCTGAAACACCTTTTACATATAGCTTTGCGCGCTTTTTATTGTAAAGAAATTATTCTTTACCTTCGAAATGCGTCCATCCTTGTGCTGTTAATCGATGGAAATTACCTCCTGTAGTTTTTAAAACTGCACCTTGAGCGGCATCCGTAACATCGCCTATAATATAAACATCAGGCATAGTTCTTATTTTGTCAAGATCACCTGAGTCAATAGTGAATAATAACTCATAGTCTTCACCTCCGCTTAACGCACATGTTATAGGATCAATGTTAAATGTTAATGCCATTTTCTCTGTGTCAGGATGCAGTGGCACTTTTCCCTCTTCTAGTAAAATCCCAACATCACTTTCTTTACACAAGTGCATGATTTCAGAAGATAAGCCGTCACTTATATCTATCATAGCTGTAGGAATAATATCATTTTGAGCCATATATGCGATAATATCCCCTCGTGCCTCGGGTTTCAACTGCTTCCCTACTAAGTGCTTTTGATCTTCTAAATCAGGTTTCATGTCAGGATTATCTAAAAACAATTGCTTCTCTCTTTCCAGCATTTGTAACCCGAGATATGCTGCCCCTAAGTCCCCACTCACACACAAGATATCACCTGGCCGCGCACCACTTCTATAAGTAAGTCGGTCGGGTTTTGCCTTACCTATCGCTGTAATATTGATAAATAATCCTTTGTTGCTAGACGTTGTATCTCCTCCTACTAAGTCGACCTTGTACTTTTCACATGCTGCCTTTATTCCTGCATAAAACTCATCAAGTGCCTCCACTGAAAAACGATTCGAAATAGCTATCGAAACTACTATCTGCTGAGGAATCGCATTCATAGCATATATGTCGGATAAGTTCACCACTACTGCTTTATAGCCTAGATGTTTCATTGGCATATACATCAAGTCAAAATGAATTCCCTCCACTAATGAATCGGTACTTACTACCGATAACCATCCATTATGATCAAACACTGCAGAATCATCTCCCACTCCTTTGACAGTAGAATTATGCTTGATCTCAAATTCCTTCATTAGATGATCAATTAAGCCAAATTCTCCCAATGTATTGACGTCTGTTCTTTTTTCATTATTCATAGGGCAAAGATACGCAATGATATGATACAACTATTCCCTACATTTGTGCAAAAAAATTAAACATGAGTCTTATTACAGTTGGAACAGTTGCATTTGACGATATAAAAACACCATTCGGTCATGCTGAAAAAGTAATCGGTGGCGCTTGTACTTATGCAAGCTGGTCCGCATCTTATTTTACTAATGACATACAATTAGTTTCTATAGTCGGTGGAGATTTTCCGAAAGATGAACTTAAAAAATTAAATGATAGAGGCGTCGATACTGCAGGACTGGAAATTGTAGAAGACAAAAAGTCATTCTTTTGGGCAGGTGAATATCATGATAACATGAATCAAAGAACAACTTTAGCAACGGAATTAAATGTTCTTGCGGACTTTGATCCAGTTTTACCTGAATCATATAAAGATGCTCAGTATATTATGCTTGGCAATCTTACTCCTGAAGTTCAAATGAAAACCATTAATCAATTAGCTTCAGATCCTAAGTTAATCGTTATGGATACGATGAATTTTTGGATGGATGTTGCATGGGATGCATTAATTGAAGTTGTTAAAAAAGTTGATGTAATTACGATTAATGATGAGGAAGCAAGACAATTGTCAGGAAAGTATTCTTTAGTTGAAGCTGCAGAAGCTATCCATGAAATGGGACCTAAATATGTTGTTATCAAGAAAGGTGAACATGGAGCATTGTTGTTTTCAGAAGGAAGAATATTTAGTGCACCAGCATTACCTTTAGCACAAGTTAAAGATCCTACAGGAGCAGGTGATACATTTGCTGGAGGATTTATTGGTTATTTAGCTAAGTCCGATGATATATCATTTGAAAATATGAAGCGAGCTATAATTTATGGATCAGTAATGGCTTCTTTCTGCGTAGAGGAATTCAGTTTGGACAGATTAAAATCACTAACGAAAGAGGAAATCGATGAGCGAGTAGAGAAGTTTAAAGACTTGTCTCATTTTGACGTATAATAATTTTCTTACTTTTAAAAGAATAAAAAAAGAGCTTGTCCAAATCATAAGGACAAGCTCTTTTTTATTTATAACTAGAAATGGTATTACGCTTTCTCCAAGTCTAGTTCTCCAGTTTCAGGATCTATGAAATCCTCTTTTGGAGTAAATAGATTTTTGAAAAAATACTGCGCTCTGTAAAATAACCAATACATAACAGGTACAACAACTAAGGTAAGGAATGTTGCGAAAATCAAACCATAAATTACGGTTTTTGCCATCGTTCCCCAGAAAACAGCATTATCACCTCCTATAAAAAATTGTGGATCACTATCTGTAATTAAGGTGAAGAAATTTATATTCAACCCTATCGCTAGAGGAATTAATCCTAGTACTGTAGTAATCGCAGTTAATAATACCGGTCTCAAACGTGTTGCTCCTCCTACTACTATTGCCTCTTTAATATCTTCTACACTAAGTTGATTCATATGTGAATATCCTAGCGCTTCACGTTTACGTTGGATGACTAAGTTGGTGTAATCAATTAGTACAATCGCATTATTTACAACAATTCCGGCAAGAGAAATAATACCCACTCCACTCATCACAATAATGAAATCCATTCCTGTAAATAAGTAACCTAATAATACACCTATTAATGAGAATAATACAGATAGTAATATAATTATAGGTGAAAGGATGGAATTAAATTGTGCTACAATAATTAAGAAAATTGAAAATAGTGCAATCAAAAGTGCTTTTGATAAGAAAGCAATTTGTTCTTCCATCTCTTCTTGCTGTCCTGTAAATGCGTAAGAATAACCCTTTGGCATATCGAAATCTTCCAATTTATCCTTTAAAACTCCTACTATTTCATTCGCATTATAACCATCAAGTACATTACTTGTAATTGTTATAATCCTCTCTTGATCATTTCTATTAATTGAAGTATATGTCGACTTGTAATCAATATCCGCAACAGCATTAATTGGAATTTGTGCTATTCTACCATTGGCAGGATTACGGAATGTGATTTTTTGATTCATCACACTTTCTACATTATTTCTATATTTCGGCGCAGCTCTTACAAAAATAGGATAATCTTCTTCACCTACTTTTAATTTAGTAACCTCTTTACCAAATATTGAAGTCCTTAATGCATCCGATATTCCATACGTACTTAATTCAAATCTTCGTGCTGCTGCTCTATCAACATTCACTTCTATTTCAGGTTTACCTAACTTTACATCAGCCTTTAATTCTTCTACTCCATCTACATCTGCCCTATTAAGAAAAGCAATCATTTGCTCTGATAACCCAACTAATGTATTTACATCATCTCCTGATACTTCTATGTAAATAGGTTTAGCTTGAGGTGGTCCAGTTGCATTTTGATCAACTACAATTTGTACACCAGGAATATCATTTAAAGATTCTCTTATGTCATTCATTGCATTCACAGAACTTAAATCTCCTCTTTCATCACTAGGAACAAAGGTAACAGTAAGTCTAGCAGACTGTGGCTGTGCGCCAAAAGCTGGACCTCCATTTGGATCTGCTGTGTTTTCACCAATTTGAGTTAGTACAGCTTCTACTATTCCATCATAAGGTTTTATGGCCTCATTTACCCTCTTTTCTATTTCTTTAGAAACTTCATTAGTAGCAGCGATGTCTTTACCAATTGGTAATTCGATAAAGGCGTTTACATATGCAGGCTCGGTAGTAGGGAATAAATCGACTTTTGGCGGATTAGCTCCTAATAATGCCATTACAAAAAATAAGGAAATAAATGTTCCTATGAAAATTATTACAGGCATTGCACCTTTTAATGCAAATCGTATAAAACCATTGTATACTTTTTCCATCCATGGAACAATATTATTCTGAAAAGAAATGGAAGCTGGACGAAGAACAAAGTAATTTAATAATGTAAGTACTCCTGCAAAGCCGAATAAATTCCTTACAGTTACATTATTGCTTATTAAACCTCCTATAGCAATTAAGAAAAATATACCTGCTAAAATTATTATCCTATTTCTCCTTCTATTAATTAATTTTTTATTGGTCTGTTTTTCATCAACTTTCATAAACCTTGCACATAAAACAGGATTTATTACTAAGGCTACAAATAGAGATGAAGATAAAACAACTATTAATGTTATAGGTAAATATTTCATAAATCCTCCCATCAATCCTGGCCAAAACGCCAATGGAATAAAGGCTGCCAATGTTGTAGCAGTTGATGCAATTATAGGTAATGCAACTTCTCCTGTTCCATATTTAGCCGCATCATCAGGAGAAAATCCATTCTGCATATAACGATATATGTTTTCCACAACCACAATTCCATTATCCACTAACATTCCTAGTGCAAGTATTAATCCAAATAATACAACCATATTTAAAGTATACCCTAATGTGCTTATTAATAGGAAACCCATCAACATAGACAATGGAATTGCAACTCCTACAAATGTTGCATTCCTTAATCCAAGGAAAAATAACAATACTAGAACCACAAGAATTACACCTGAGATAATACTGTTCTCAAGATTTTCAACTGAATCTCTAGTTTGTGTAGATTGATCATTAAATATAGTTACATCAATTCCTTCAGGTAAATATTTTTCTTCTGCCTCTGCAACGATTTCTTTTATTTTATCAGATGCTGAAAGTAGATTTTCACCTTTTCTTTTTATTACATCAAGCGATACTACCGGTAAACTATTGGCACGAGCAATACTTGTTTGATCTTCAAATTCGAGTTTTACGTCTGCAATATCTCTTAAGTAAATTGAATTCTGATTTTCACTCTTTACAATGATGTTTTCTATTTCACCTACATTCTCGAATTGCCCTACCACACGTAATGAAGTTCTAAAATCGTCTTTTACAATTTCTCCACCTGAAAGTGTCACATTCTCTGAACGAATAGAAT
Organism: uncultured Saprospiraceae bacterium; assembly: GCA_964566605.1. Classification (GTDB taxonomy): domain Bacteria; phylum Bacteroidota; class Bacteroidia; order Chitinophagales; family Saprospiraceae; genus JAHDFB01. The sequence goes on from CAZMKA010000006.1 coordinate 45,801, forward strand.
TCTCTATATCTCCAAAACTTACTTGACGAGCCTGCATCTTAAGAAGATCAACGTCAATTTTTACTTCTTTATCTTGAACACCTTTTATATTAACGGCAGAAATTTCTTTTATATCCTCTAAGTCATCCTGTAATCTATCAGCTAATGACTTCAATTGTTCGTTCGAATAATCCCCTGATAAGTTAACACTCATTATAGGTAACTCTGAAAGATTAATTTCTATAACCTCAGGGTCACTTGTTAAGTCATTAGGCAATTCAGGTTTTGCTCTATCAATGGCATCTTTTACTTTTCTAGTTGCAACATCTAGTTCTACATCCGAGTCAAATTCTGCAGTAATGATACTAAAATCTTGCATCGACTGAGAGGTAACTTTTTTCAATCCAGTAATAGTTGCAATTTCCTTTTCAAGCGGTCTAGTAACTAAACTTTCTATATCCTTTGCTGAATTACCAAAATATGGTGTATTAATAAATAGTTGTGGAAAAGAAATCTCTGGAAATGATTCCTTAGGCATCGTTATATAGGAATTCAACCCAAATAACAAGATAATTCCTGTTATCAAATATACAGTCACCTTATTATTGACTGCAAGATCAGTTAACCAAAAACTTTTTAGACCAATCTTTTTATCGTCTGTTTGTTTGTTTTCGTTCATTATTCTGAGTCATTTGATATTTGAATTAAATCTTCTTCTGCTAATCCTCTTGCACCGGTATTTATAATTTGATCACCTATGCTTAATCCTTTTGTGATCAAGATTTCGCCATTATAACTCTCTCCAGTTTCTACAATATTTTTCTGCGCATATGGTCCTTCTTCACCTTCAGCAACAGTATAAACGAATGTATTTCCACTAACATCTTGTTGGATTAATTCTAAAGGTACCATTATTGCTTCTTCTATCGTTTTGTCATTTAACTCAACAAGAGTTAATAAATTAGGCTTTAATAAACCACCTCTATTTGACATGTTGATTTCTATTTTGAAAGTTCTATTCGCAGGATCAATTGAACGACCTATCATTGAAATTCGTTCATTTCTTTCCGTTCCCAGGGCTGGTAATAACACTTTAACTCGTTGACCTTTTTTTACTGAACTTACCATATTCTCTGGCACATCAATAACTGCTTTTACCGAACTTGTGTTTATTATAGTGGCAATAGGAGTACCAGGTCCAGTTGTTTCTCCAGCTTTTAAGTAGATTCTGTCAACATAACCACTCATTGGACTTGTAATGTTAGCTTTAGATAGATTACTGCTTAATGTTTCCATTGACTTTTCTAATCTTTCTTTATTGTTTTTTGCCTGTAAATACTGAATTTCTGAACCTATGTTTTGATCCCACAGCTTCTGTTGTCTTTCGAATACAGTCTGAGCTAATTCAAGTGATTTTTCTATTTCTTGAATTTGCTTTTGCAAACTCTCCACATCAACTCTTCCTACAAGTTGGCCTTTTTTCACATAATCTCCTTCTTCTATTGTAAAACTAGTTAGACGACCTCCAGTTTCCGAAGAAATATTTACTGCATCTGATGATTGGATGTTTCCTTGAAGTTCAGTTATGCTTTTAAATTCTTTGGGCTCGAGCCCAAATGATGTTACTGCTTTTCTTGACTTCTCTTTAGGTGGTTCTAGTTCGAATAGTTTTTCTTCTAGTTCTCCTATCTCTTTCTCAATTTTACGTATTTCTGTATTTTTCTCCGCGATACTTTTCTTAAATTCTTCAATGGTTTCAGGTGCTTTTTTACATCCTGTAAGCATAAATCCTAGAAGTACTATATATATTATATGATGTCTCATTTTTATAATTTAAATTTTAGTTGTCGTTTTAATATTTGTTTTGTGTAATTTCTCCTGTAGCAATGTCAAGTGCAATTCTTGAATTTACTAAATCGAGTAAAGCTTGAATATACTGTTGTTGTGTAGTATATAATTCTCTTTCTGCTGTATTTATTTCAAGAGATGATCCTACACCTTCTTTGTACTTGATTTTAGTAACATTGTATATATCCTCTGCTAAGCTTTGTCTCCTCTTAGATGAGAAAACATTTTGTTTAGCATTAAGATATTGTTGATATGCATTATTGATTTGAAGATCAACCCCTTTTTCGAAAGTAGCTTTTTGTATTTCTGTTCTTTCTATATCTAGTTTGACTTGTTGCTCTTTTATTGCTACACTACCTCCACTATATATAGGTACATTTAATTGTAACCCTACAACCGACACAGGAAAGAAACCTGGTTCATCAGATTCAAAAAGATTGTTTCTTTGAAGTTGATATTGATAATTACCATAACCTACTAATGTCGGATATCTTTGTTTTTTTGTTGCTTTATAGTTAATTTCATTAAGCTCTTGACCAATAGAAATAGTTGCATATTCAGGACGTTTTGAATAATCTGTTTTTTCATCAAGAACAACTTCTTCAACAATAATTTTATCTACAATGTCATCAAGCGTAAGACTTAAGTTGATTTCTTTTTCAAGAGGATAGTTCATTTGAAATTTCAATACATTCTTAGTAAGTAATTGTATTCTTTCAAGAGATTGTTTTTGTGATACTAAGTTATCATACGAAAGCTCTAGTCTATCAACATCAAGTTTTTCAATAAAACCATTTTCATATAATGCTCTAGTCTCTTTTAATGCATTTTCTAAATTGTCAATGTTTTTTTGAAGTATTGCAATATTGTCAGAACTAGCAAGAACACCTATATATGACTCAGTAACTCCTTGAATAATTTCGTAATTTGTTTGATTAACCGACTTTTTAGTAAGTTTTCTGTATAGTTTTTGTGCTTGTATTCCTGTAAAAAAAGAACCATCAAATATTAAGGTATTAAAGCCTAGTCCTGCCGTTAACGTATTTTTTAAACCAAATTGCAGTTCTGCGAATGTACCTGCTGGTCCTCCGAAAAATTCAGCTGGAACAAACGAAGTAGGGATTTCTATGAAATGTTGATATTCACTTGTCGCGCTTACTTTTGGCAAGCCGATAGCATAATATTCTTTAATGTCAAGTTCGGCTTTTCGCAAATCAAGATTATATAAATCTATCTCGTTTCGATTTTCTAATCCATAGTTAATGGCTTCTTGCAAGCTGAAAGTCTCTTGAGATATACCTGTCATCACAAATCCTAACAGGATATATAATGTAACTTGGAACTTCAATGTATTATACATATTACTCTTTAAAATTTACGGTTAAATTTTCCAATCTTTCTATTTGGGACTTATCAATGATACCATATAAATGGTATAGAAGATTTTGGAAAAAAATATTAGTTAGTTTATCTGTGTTTATCAGGTTTGTGTTATTTGTTACAGCCAACATTTTCGATATAAATAACTTACTTATAATCGAAGGCTCTATATTATTTCGATAAATCCGTTCATTTTTACCTTGAATTAAATTCGCTTCTACAGTTGTTTCAATGAATCGCATGTGCATGTTTTCTACAATCTCCCAAGAGTTCTTATAATACTTTTTTAAATCGTAAATTACAGTAGGCTTTATGGATTGAAGCAGTTTAATTGATAACTTGAAAATCTCGATCATTTTTTGAATCGCATCGTATTCTTTATTCTCAATAATCTGTGAAATATTGTCTTTATCTTGAATCAAAATTTCTTGGAGAGCTGTATTTATCAACGTTTCTTTATTCTCAAAATGTTGATATAATGTCTTTTTGCTTATACCAGCTTCACGCGAGATATCATCCATACTAACAGATTTTAAACCATAGCTCATGAACAATTTAGTTGATATTTGTATTAACTTATCTTTCAAGCGAAATTCTTTAGGCACAAAACTCTAAAAACTTTTGGATTGTTCATCGTTTCCTAAGTTTTTTTCTCAGAATATCTATTCCCTCATTTTGTTACATATCTTTGTGTAGAATTCTTAACAAATTAAAACCCATACAAAGGTGAAAATTCAATTTATTATAACTTGTTTGCTGCTCTTTTCCATATCTTATTTTTCTTGTAATTCCTCAAAAACTAATGAGGATTTAACGAAACAAGATGTAACTAATTTATGGAAACAGAATTGTGCTTTATGTCATGGAAATGATGGTAGACTTGGTGTAAATGGAGCAAAAGATTTGCGACTTTCTGAATTATCGCTTGACTCTAGAGTTTTGATGATAAAGAAAGGTAAAGGAGTTATGATGGGATTTGAAACTAGGCTAAATGAGAAAGAAATAAATGCTTTAGCTGAGTATACAATGACTTTTAAATAATTCGGGTGGGACCCCAAAATCTAAATATTCTTGCTTTCATGTCTGGCAGTTCCCTTGACGGAATGGACATAGGTGTTATTTCCGTTTCTTGTGTAAATGGTAATTATGCTTACCGTATAATACAAGCCGAAACAATTCCATACAATTCATTTTGGGCGAAAGCCCTAAAGACCATGCCTCAAGTTTCGAGTGAAAATTTAGTAAAATTCGATTTTGACTATGCAAGGTATTGTGCAGAAACCATTAATGATTTTTGCCAAAAACATAATGTATCTTATGACCTAATATCATATCATGGGCATACGATATTCCATAATCC
>CAZMKA010000007.1:0-8609 GCA_964566605.1 uncultured Saprospiraceae bacterium
CTGGAGGATCTTTTTTAACCACAGGTTTTTCAGCTATTATTTCCTCAGGCTCTTCTTCGTCTGGACATGGAACTTGTACAATGTCAGAAGCATTATCCAATAACAAATTTCCATTATATGGAACAAGAACTGGTACTTTATAAAAAGCACTTAATGTCAAATATCTATGAGATTGATTCGGAGTAAACTTGAATTCATATGTTTGCCAATCTTCGTTTTTAACTGGTGTAGATTCCGCTAATAATTCTCTCTTGCCACATGGAGTTGAACCTCCGTATATTCTCAATACAATTGGCTTAGTATATTCTTTAGAAATAGGACTTAATGGATATGGGCTAATGTATTCCGCTGATTTTGAAAGATCAATGCTGAATGAATAGCACTTTCCTCCTTGAATCTGTTTTGGTAATCGTTGACTTACCGCTTCATAGGTTTCATTATCACGTGCAACAAAACCAAGGAATGTAAATCCGTCCGATGATCTTTTTCTAACACCGAAATATGGGTCCAATACTGTGTTGCTAGGATCCATTCCCAAATGAATGTCAGGAGGTGTTTCACTGCCAAAATACATTCTTCCACAATCACTCCAGCCTTTTATAGTGCTAGTTCCTATTCCTGCATGAGGTATATCTTCAAAAGATGGATTTTCTAACTTAATAACCTGTTGCCCATCCACTGATATAATGGATAAAAATAAACAAAGTAGTAAAGTAAATATTCTAATCATTAGCCTACGATGGTTTTAACAAATGTAATAATTAAACACCTATTTCTTTAAAAATGGTTTAAATAACAGCAGTTTAATTTATAATACCACATATCGAACGCTTTTCACAACATTCATTACTATCCATTTAAACGACTTTAAGACATTATTAACTTGTAAAATACATTGTAGTCATTTTTACATAAAACAAGCTAGCTTTGCCCATTCCTGTTTAGTTTAGCCCTTTCAGGACTATTAATCTATATAGATGCATTTCCCGGTGTACGTGGGAAAGGGATTACGTCTCTGATATTTGCCATTCCAGTTATAAACAGGACTAATCTCTCGAATCCTAATCCATATCCTGAATGTGGACATGTTCCATATCTTCTTGTATCAAGGAACCATTCCATCTCTTCTTTTGGAATATGCATTTCTTCCATTCGTTGTTCTAACTTGTCCAATCTTTCTTCTCTTTGTGAACCTCCTACAATTTCACCTATTCCTGGAAATAAGATGTCCATTGCAGCTACCGTCTTCCCATCATCGTTTTGTCTCATATAGAAAGACTTGATGTCTTTAGGATAATCAATAAGAATAACTGGTTTCTTGAAATGCTTCTCTACTAAGTATCTCTCATGCTCACTTTGTAAATCAGCTCCCCATTCTTCAATAACAAATTGGAATTTTTTCTTTTTATTCGGTTTAGAGTTCATAAGAATTTTGATTGCTTCAGAGTATGAAACTCTTTCGAAATCATTTTCAATACAGAACTGTAATTTTTCTATTAACGCCGGAGCGCGTTGGGCTTGTGGCTTAGATTTTTCTTCGTTTTCTAATCTTGTGTGTAAGAATTGGATATCATCCATGCAGTTGTCAAGACAATATTGAATAACATATTTTAACATGTCTTCAGCAAGATCCATGTTGTCGTGAATGTCATTAAATGCAACTTCAGGTTCTATCATCCAGAATTCCGCTAAGTGTCTTGAAGTATTCGAATTCTCAGCTCTGAAGGTTGGCCCAAAAGTGTATACTTTCGACATAGCCAATGCTGCTAATTCTGCTTCAAGCTGTCCACTTACCGTTAAATTAGTTGCTTTGCTGAAAAAGTCTTGTTTGTAATCAACTTCTCCATCTTCGGTCTTAGGTACATCCTTCATGTCCAAAGTAGTTACCTGAAACATCTCACCAGCTCCTTCTGCATCACTTCCTGTAATAATAGGACTGTGGATGTAAAAGAATCCTTTATCATTGAAGAATTTATGTATTGCATACGAAATGGCATGTCTTACTCTAAATACCGCACCGAATGTATTCGTACGGAATCTTAAATGCGCGATTTCTCGCAAAAACTCCAAACTGTGTTTCTTTGGTTGTAATGGATATTTCGACGCATCTGAGTCACCCACTATTTCTATAGAATTAGCTTTAAGCTCGACTGCTTGACCTGCTCCTTGTGATTCAATCAAAGTTCCTTTCGCAATAACAGCTGCACCTGTTTTGATTCGATTCAATATTGCATCATCAGTATTATCTCGATCCACTACAACTTGTAATGTTTTGATAGTTGTACCATCACTTATTGCACAAAATTGATTTCCACGGAAAGTTCTTACCCATCCTTGAATCGTGTAATCATCACCTACAGTTGGCTTTGCTAAAATCTCTTTAATTGTCATTTTATTGCTTTTTGTAAACTTATCCACATACTGCATGTGGTTTTACGAGCCGCAAATATAAGTTTTTCTATTATTTAAATTGGTCGACTTAGGGATAATCGATGCATTGATTTATCTTCGCAGCTATGAACTATATTCAAGTTGAAAATGCTTCCATATCTTACGGCGAAAAGGTCCTTTTCCAAGACGTAAATCTTCTCATCAATAAAGGAGATAGAATCGCTCTTGTTGCTAAGAATGGTAGCGGAAAATCTACATTTCTCCGACTAATCGGTGGGGAGATCTCTCCTGAAGGAGAAAATGCCAAAGTATCTATTCGAAAAGACTTGAATATTGCTTATCTCAAACAAGAACCTAATTTTCGGCCTGAAATGTCTGTCATTGATACCATTATGGATAGCGATATTCCCGAGATTCAGGCGGTTAAGAATTACGAGTTGGCTGTTGCCAAAAACGATGCAGAGCTTATTAATTCGTGTGTTTCCAAAATTGAAGATTTAAAGGCATGGGATATTGAAGCGAAGGTAAAAGAGATTTTATTTAGACTGAAAATCGAAGACCTTCAACAATCTATCGGAAGCTTATCAGGTGGTCAAAGAAGACGTGTGGCTCTTGCCCAAATTTTGATTCAGAACCCCGATGTTCTTATTCTTGATGAGCCTACGAATCACTTGGATATTGAAATGATCGAGTGGTTAGAGGAGTATCTTTCTTCTCCGCAATTAACGCTTTTCATGGTGACGCACGATAGGTATTTCTTGGAAAGAGTGTGTAATGTTATCGTAGAACTTGATGAGGGAACATTTTATCATGTGCGTGGTAGTTACAGTGATTACCTAGAGAAAAGAGCAGAACGAAAAAGTAATCAAGCTGTCCGAAACGACAAGCTAAACAAACTTTTCAAAAAAGAATTGGACTGGGTGAGAAGACAACCCAAAGCGAGAGGAACTAAAGCTAAGTCCCGTATTGAGCAATTCCAAAAAATAAAAGAAGAGAAAAATAATTTCAAACATGAATCTGTAATGAAATTCCACATTGTACCTGAAAGACTAGGTGGAAAAATTGCAGAATTCCATAACGTGTCCAAAGCTTTTGGGGATAAAAATTTAATGAAAAACTTCTCGTATAAGTTCAAAAAGAATGAGCGGGTAGGGATTTCGGGTGTAAATGGATCAGGAAAGTCAACATTTATAAATCTTTTGACAGGAGCGTTGAATCCTGACGAAGGAAAAGTCATTATCGGTGAGACAGTAAAATTCGGGTATTATAATCAGGAAGGACTAGATGTTTCCGAAGATAAGCGAGTGATTGATGTTGTTCGTGATATCGCTGAATACATTCCACTCGATAAAGGACATAAATTATCAGCGGAGCAATTACTTGAACGCTTTTTATTTCCTCGTCCTCAACAGCAAGTCTATATCTCACAGTTAAGTGGGGGAGAGAAAAGACGTTTGTATTTATTGTCCATCCTTATTACGAATCCTAATTTTCTGATATTGGATGAGCCGACGAATGATCTAGATATCATTACTTTAAATATATTGGAGGATTACTTGATGGAGTTTCCTGGCTGTCTTGTGATCATAACTCACGATCGTTATTTTATGGATAAGTTGACTGATCATATTTTCATTTTGGAAGGTGAAGGAATAGTCAAAGATTTCAACGGTTCTTATTCGGAATGGAAATTAAGGCAAGAGATGTCGCTCGAAGATTCACGCAACGAAAGTGATAATTTTGGGTCCCAACCCAAAGAGAAAAAACAGAAAAAAGCACCTGAGCAAATTATCAAAAACAATGTCAAGCGCATAGAAAAAAAGATTGCAGAAAAGGAAGAAAAGAAGGCGAAATACGCTGAAGAATTGAATGCCAACCTCGATAATATGGAGTTAATAAATGAGTTGTCGATAAAAATTGGAGAGGTGGTGAAAGATATTGAAACGCTCGAGGCCGAGTGGGAAGAATGGGTGGAGCAATTATGATTCGGGAAATTGACATAGAGACGTGGAATCGACGGGATCATTATAGATTTTATAGTGCATTCGAAGAGCCTTTTTTCGGAGTTTGTGTTGATGTCGATGTGACGAGAATTGTGGAAAATGATGAGTCTGTTTTTATGCAATATCTACATTGTGCGGCACAAGCTGTTAATTCTGTGGAGAATTTTCGGTTGCGAATTCAAGGCGAAAAAGTAATGTTATACGATAAAATAAATGTGTCAGTTACGATAGCGAGAGAGGATCACACCTTCGATTTTAGTTATATTAAATATGATGATTCGTATGATGTTTTTCGGGCTTTCGCCCAAAAGGAAGTTAAGCGAATCAAGGGTTCTTTTGGGTTAAACCCAAATGTTGCAGGAGATGATGTTGTGCATTATTCGACGTTACCGTGGCTTGATTTTACTTCCATGTCTCATGCACGATGGTTTAGTTTTCCGGACTCATGTCCAAAGATTTCTTTTGGAAAGATAAGTGAAAAAGAAGGTAGATATTCCATGCCAGTATCCATTCATGTGCATCATGGGTTGGTCGATGGATACCATGTGGGGAAGTTCGTGGAGGAGTTTCAGCGCCTGTTGGTTAAGGGGTGAAAATTGAAATTCAATTAAAAATTTGGAAAATTGAAATATTTTTTGCAGAAGCTCTGTCAGAGCTATAGCTCTGACAGAGGTCGATTTTTTTTCTTGATTTTACGTTTAAATTTTGATAATTTTTGCATTAAATTCTTTGCTTAAGATAAGTGAAAAAGAAGATAGATATTCCATGCCAGTATCCTTTTATGTGCACCATGGGTTGGTTGATGGATTTCATGTGGGAAAGTTCGTGGAGGAGTTTCAGCGCCTGTTGGTAAAGGGATGATTATTTGTAATCGAAGTGAATAATTATTATTTTTAATATTTGATAACGAAATTTAAACTTGAAATTAGTAATTATGAAAAACTTAGACGAAGAAAATACATCGACTCGTCCCAATCAAAATTCAGAAAAGCATTCTCCGCAGAAAACTATTACAATTTGTTCTGTAGCCTTGCTTGTTTTGACCTTTCAATGTTTTATGAGTTTTGCAAGAGGAAGTAAAGTACAGGGTTTTATTTATGCTGGTTTGTGGATATTTTTTCTGATATATTTAATAAATACAATTCGTAAGAAAAATCTTTAATATCAATTCTGTTTTAAGATTTCATTACAGTTTCAATAATTATAAAATCGATTATAGACAAACTAGATGAATTCATACCTTTTTTGTTCATTATTAATTTTTTAAACTACCATACAATGGAAACACATATATTGAATGCTGGTCAGCAAAGATTTGAGCCAGTTAGCAAAGATTGTCTATTTTGTAAGAATAAAACTCGAAATAAAAACATGGAAGATAATTTGTTTACTCCGGTTTATCGCACAAAAGATAGAAGTAATTACGTTGTTTATAGGAACGTAAAATTTAATGAAATAAAGATTGGTGTTCCAAGGTGTGAATCTTGTAAAAACATCGATTCTAATGTTAGTATAATTACTAATTTGTTAATATTTGTTTCAGTTTTTACTACACTGATTTTACCTATTTATTTAGCAGTGGAATTTAAGCTTCCTACCCTAGGATTAGTTATTGCACTTGCAACAACTTTCGGAATTATGGTTTTAATTACGATGGGTTTGGAAAGAGGAATGTTAGCTATGAACAATGTTTACAGTAAAAAAGATGGTTCTATGCGAGATCCATTAATAAAGGAATTTTTAAGAGGAGGATGGTCACTTAAAAGGCCTACAGCATAAGTTAGTTTTAAAAGTAATTAGATGATTGAATCTACAGAAACACATGATTTTAATGATTTGAAAAATAGATTTGAGCCCAAGGATAAGAAATGTAAATTCTGCAAACTTGGTTCAAGTAATGGACGAATGAGCGATAATTATTTTAAAGGCGTTTATGAGTTGCATGATCGAACTAACCTGATTGTCTTTAGGAACGTTCGCTATGATGAAGTGTGGATAGGAATTCCTAGATGTAGAAAGTGCAAGTTAAAGCATCAATTTATAAGTTTATTTTCAATCTTTTTTTTAATTGCTGCTATTCCTCTAAGTTTATTTCTTACTATATACTTTGGTTATAAATTTGAATTTCCAGTTTATGGAATAGTCGTTACTTTCTTTATTCTTATACTTAATCTTTTATGGATCTTTCATAATATTGATAAAATGATGCATCATTTATTCAGTATTAAAAATACAGATGAAGTTGCACTAAAGTACCCTTTAGTAGAATATTTCCTTAAGAATGGATGGACGTATATTAAGCCTATAGCATAATTTATAAAATGAATCTACTTCCACTTAATATTACATCCCATTGAAGGATATTGTGTTTCAATAGATCCTCCATCTATCATCGTATCAATAGCTGCTCTTAAATCATGGCCCGTAACAGGAATATCGTTGCCAGGTCTTGACTCGTCCATACGTCCTCTATATTTAAGTTTATCTTCTTCGTTGAAGACGTAGAAGTCGGGTGTACAAGCGGCATCGTATGCTTTCGCAACTTCTTGACTTTCGTCATAAAGATATGGGAAAGTGAATTCTAGTTCTTTGGCAAGGATTGCCATTTTTCCAGGGCTATCTTGTGGGTAGTTCATGACATCGTTACTACTAATTGCAACAACGCCAAGCCCTTTTTCTTGGGCTTCTTTGCATAAAGCAATCATCTCATCCATGATATGAATGACGAAAGGGCAGTGGTTGCACATGAAGATGATGAGTGTTCCCTTTTCTCCACGAACATCGTTTAATGATACATTCTTTTCTGTTACTACGTCTGGTAAGTTAAAAGAAGGAGCGGTAGTATTCAGTTCGAGCATATTGGAAAGGGTACGTGCCATGAGATTTTGTTTAAAAATTTGGAAAAGTAAAATATTTTTTGCAGAAGCTCTGTCAGGGCTATAGCTCTGACAGAGGTCGAAAAAAATTCAAAAATAATCTTATATTTGCTTACACACAATTTTTTTTAACACCATAGAAAAATATAACATGAATACGAACGCTTCGTTTGATTTCGATCAAATTTACCACGTCTATAATCGTACAAATAACAAGGAAAAACTTTTCAAAGAAGAGAAAAATAAATATTACTTTCTCAAGTTACTTCAATCAAAACTTTCTCATCTCGTAAATATAAATGCTTATGCATTGTTAGATAACCACTTTCATTTTTTAATCACTGTTAAATCTGAAGAAGAGATTATTTTTAATTTATCTAAAATATTATTCCAACATAGAAGTATAACTGTGAATAGATTTTTGACTGCTGAAAATAAAGAAGATCAAATACATAATCTTATCTCTATTTCTTTTTCTGGACTTTTTAATAGTTATAGTCAATCTATTAATAAAGCTTATGCTAGGAATGGAAATTTATTTTGTAGACCATTTAAACGATCTCAAGTTTTTTCGGAATCCAAATTAAAATACCTTTATGTTTATATCCATAAGAATAGTATGAGGCATGGGAAAGTCACATCTTATCTAGAAGAAAAATGGACTAGCTACAATGATATACTAAGAAATGATTCAGAATTAGTAGATTCAAATTTTGCTATAAATATTTTTGGAGGAAAAAAAGAATTTATCGAGTCTCATAGAGACTATGAATTAGCAAGGATCTAGGTTGATTCATTAAAAAACAGCTGAATACTTCATGAAATAAATCGATTGTTCTTTTTTTCTAACAAAAGCCTCTCTACTTCTTCTGCCCCTCAAAAGTAGCTACTCCTTTCACATACTTGCTCACTACATCGATTTCGCTGGCAGTCTCTGATCCTTGGAAGCCTTGGATTATTTCATTCTTTAATTCAGTGTGTGCAGTGGTCATATATTGTGATGCCAAAGGTTGATAAGACCAATGCCATTTCTCTTCCTCATATCCATGTGGCCTTGCTTCTCCCTTTTCTGTATATGGACGGAAAAATCCGTAACTCGGAGCATTTTTTACTAACCAATTATACACTTGTAAGCCTTTGCCCGATTCAAAATAACTGTTATCAAAAGAATTAAAATCTAAATCTGTTCCCCAGTGATGACGACTTGTTCCAGGCATCGAAGAATAATGAAGAATTTCAAGTGCTCGCTCTTTTGGGTTTTCTATAGTCTCGCTTAAATCGTTTCCTTTTACTTTTGTCGCACCTGTCCATTTTCTTTCCCAAATACCTATTTGATAAT
>CAZMKA010000007.1:8619-25013 GCA_964566605.1 uncultured Saprospiraceae bacterium
TCTCGTCGCCGATCGAATGACTAACTGAACGCCATCTTTTTGGGCATGAGCCCACATTTCTTGAAATGCATTATACGTATCTCTATGAATGTACATGCCTTCCCTATCCGCAAATTTCTTTTCTACTAAAGTAAAATCGTCATCATTAGCAGGATTGAAATGACCCATCACCTTTGAAATATGAACTGTAGAATGTGGTGTTTCTTCTTCCTTTGTTTCCTGCTTATCCATAAATTGAGATTCGACTTTCGTTTCGTTTTTACAAGAGAAAAAAAGAAGTAAGCATGAAAAGAATATGACTATTCTCATACTAATTCCTCTACTTTTGGTTGACTAGTAAATAAGCTTTTTTCTTTTATAAGATCAGCTAATTTCTTTGGAACTAGTTTCTCCCATCCATCTTCGCCATCTTGAATCATTTTCAATACTTTCCAAGGGAAAATATGTAATAAATCTTCGTTGTAATCCTCGATAGAAACTACTTGATGGCTATCTAGTAAGTGCTGATATAAAAACTTAATTCCTGCAGGAACAGGCAAGTTTCCAGCATGCATGAGTCCACCAACCAAATCGTGTTTGGCAGGATATACGTAAATTTTTATGTTTCTTGTAAATAATTCTCCGAAGGCAACCAATAATCTTCCGTCACTATTATTGTAGAATTTTTCATTGATGATTTCTAATAACTCATGAGCACCGATTACTAAACCAAGTCGTTTAATTTTATAGTCATTCAAGTAGTTAATAAGCATTTGATGATTCGAACAATTCGACATGATTACTTTATAACCTAAGCCACATAGTAACTCCGTACGATCCAAGAAATCTTGTTCATCAAGCTTGCCGTCTTTCATCAAACTATCAAGTGTTAACTCGGTTAAAACCAATGATTTCTCAGGATTAACTTCCGACTCCTCCATGAATTGTTTAAACCCACTCTTTATAACATCGTTGGTTACCAAAGTTGGTGGACGGAAATTTCCTCGCACCACCATAACGGATTTCTTATACATGAACTCAGACGCATGTTGAGCCTTTTTCTCTTCATCGAAAATTGCAACATCTGTTAATCCATATTTTACTAAATATAACGATGTGATTCGATCATCCAAATCTACAAATTCAGGGCCTGAAAGACGCATCATATCAATACTGATTCTTCCTTCGATACCGTCTTTAAGTGATCGTACAAATTTATCAATGTCGTTATTATAGTGATAGCAAGCATAAAGCATATTTACACCCAAAACACCGATTGCCTCTTGTTGTAATCTATTGTCATTATCATGCATCTTGACATGCAAAATAAGATCATTCGGCTTGGAACAAGGTTTAAGTTGGAATCGAATTCCAAGCCAACCATTTCCTTTGATAGTCTTATGATAATTTATTGCTGCAACCGTGTCTGCAAAGACGAAAAAGGTTGTATCTAAACTACATGTTGTTAACCGTTCATCAAGTAAATCATATTCGTGATCAAGCATTGTATAAACTCTACTTTCACAAACATACCTACCTGATTTTTCAGGTCCATATATCTTGTCGCTGTAGATTTTATCATAAGCAGACATCGTTTTTGCAATAGTACCAGCCGCCGCTCCTGCTTGAAAGAAATTTCTAGCTACCTCTTGACCAGCTCCGATTTCAGCTAATGTGCCATAAATACTTCTATTCAAATTTATTTCAAGCGCTTTTTGCTCGGTCTTTAATATCTGATCGTTCATCATACTTTATTACTATATCTCAATAACGGAATTTTGACTTAAATAATTGATAAAAGGAACAATTATTTAAATGCATTAAGGCCAGTTACATCCATACCCGTAATCAATAAATGAATGTCATGTGTTCCTTCATAAGTCAATACAGTCTCGAGATTCATCATATGACGCATAATAGGATATTCATTCGTAATTCCCATTCCGCCGTGAATCTGTCTTGCTTCTCTAGCTATTTCAAGTGCCATGTGCACATTGTTTCTTTTGGCCATAGAAATTTGAGCAGGTGTTGCTTTACCATCGTTAGCAAGTGTTCCAAGACGCCAAGCTAATAATTGTGCTTTCGTGATTTCAGTGATCATTTCAGCTAGCTTCTTTTGCGTCAACTGAAAACCACCAATTGGCTTACCGAATTGCTCTCTTTGAAGACTATATCTTAAAGCCGAATCATAACAATCCATTGCTGCTCCTATAGCTCCCCATGCAATTCCATAACGCGCTTTGGATAAACAAGAAAGTGGTCCTTTTAAGCCTACAACTCCTGGTAAAATATTTTCTTTAGGTACTCGAACATCTTCGAAAACTAATTCTCCTGTTATCGATGCTCTTAATGACCATTTTCCATGAATTTCAGGAGCAGTAAAACCTTTCATCCCTTTTTCTACGATCAATCCTTGAATTTTCCCCTCCGGATTTTTAGCCCATACAACTGCAACATCAGCCACTGGTGAATTTGTAATCCACATCTTTGCACCATTCAATATTACATGGTCTCCATCATCGACGAAATTCGTAATCATTCCGCTTGGATTCGATCCATGGTCTGGCTCTGTTAACCCAAAACATCCTATGAATTCACCTGAACCCAGTTTTGGTAAATACTTGATTCGTTGTTCTTCTGAACCGAATCTAAATATAGGATACATGACTAATGATCCTTGCACTGAAGCCATAGAACGCACACCTGAATCTCCTCTTTCTAGTTCTTGCATGATGATTCCATAAGCAACCTCATCCATTCCTCCTCCTCCATATTTTTCAGGTAAAGAAGGACCAAATGCACCGATATCGGCTAAACCCTTGAATAGATGATGCGGACATTCTGCTCTATTAGAGTACTCTTCAATAATAGGAGATACTTCTTGCTTCACCCATTCTCTCACTGAATCTCTAGCAAGTAAATGATCTTCACTTAATAAATCATCTACATTGTAATAATCATGTCCTTCGAATAAATCCGTTTTTTGCGATTTTGTGATTTCACCGTTGATATTAGAATTCATATTCGTAATTAATTTGTATATGCAAACTTATGCATTATTCCTTTGAAAAATAGTCTCACTATATAAATATATCGTATATGGATAAAGTTCTTCAATTTTCTATAATATCTATGTTGGTTGTAATTTTATTTTCTTTAATTTTTGGACTTTAAGCCCAAAAAGTATGCTTCAAACAATATTGCTGGAAATACGCAGCTATTTTTATTGCGAATTCGTTAATAAAAAAAGCCTGTAATAGCTAAGCACTGTGCATATACTTTATGTGTTTAATTGAAAGTAATTTCAGGTTTAAAGATTAATATTGCATATGAAATTCTATAATCGTATTACCTTACTAGTATTTTGTGTATTTTCATTACTTGTTTTCGCTTCATGCGAAGAAGAAGGATGCCCAAATTATGATTTAGAAGAAGGAGGAATGAGTTTGAATGGTGATCTATTGCTCCCTGCAAAAGGTACTTCAGTAATTACTTCTTCTGTTTTTGAAGGTAAAGTAGTTACTTGGTTTGGTAGAGGTGTCGCAGAGAATTGTGAGTCAAACACAACAGTGACATTAGTTGTTACTCTTGAGGAAAATGATTCTATTATTGGTTCTTTTAATTTTGTTGACGATGAGATGGGTGGCCAGATTTCATATGGCTTGGATGAGAATGGAGAAAATGGTCAAACATTAAACTTGATTGAAGGAACACTCGTTGTTGAGACCGAGGGAGAAGGTGTTCTTACCTTAGATTTCGATGGTTTCGATTCAGATGGAGATTTTGTAGATTATGAGGTTCGATATAAGTTTTTGTAGATGTATTAGACTTCGCATTATATAAAAAAAAGCCTGAGTTTGAATAAATTCGAACTCAGGCTTTTTTATTATTTAAGGAAGTTTATATCTTAATCAATTAAGGTAACTTTCAACATATTCGTTTTTCCTCTGTCTTGTAAAGGCATTGTACCAGTGTTTACGATGTAATCACCTTTTTTAACACGTTTTCTCATTTTAAGGATTTCGATAACATCTGTAACAGTATCATCGGTTGTAGTGAATTTGTCATAATAGTAACAACGCACACCCCATACTAAATTCAATGTAGAAAGAATCAATCTTTTTTCAGAGAAAATGTAGATTTTACAGCTAGGTCTAAAGCTAGATAATCTGAAAGCGGTATAACCTGAAATAGTCATTCCCACTAGCGCTTTTGCTCCTAAATCTCCTGCTGTTTTAGCGGCATTAAAGCATATAACATCACTAGTAAATGAACGAGAGTTTTTGTCTGGCTTAGGTCTTTTTCCGTACCATTCGTAATTTTTCTCAGCTTCAAGTATAATTTTGTTCATCGCTTGAACTACTTGAATAGGATATTTTCCTGTCGCAGTTTCACCACTTAACATCACTGCATCTGTTCCGTCTAATACTGCATTAGCAACATCAGTAACTTCTGCACGTGTAGGGCTAGGATTGTTTATCATAGAATCCATCATCTGAGTTGCGACAATAACAGGCTTAGATTTTTGGATACATTTTCGAATAATAGATTTCTGGATGTTAGGTAATTTTTCCATAGGTACTTCTACACCCAAGTCACCTCTTGCAACCATTATACCATTGCTTGCCTTGATGATTTTGTCAATATTCTCGACAGCTTCAGGCTTCTCGATTTTTGCAATAATCTTCATGTGATTATCATTGTCATCAAGAATCTTTCTTAGTTGTTTTACATCACTTGCAGATCTTACGAATGAAAGAGCAATCCAGTTTACAGGTTGTGTTAAAACATATTCTAAATCCTCAAGATCTTTTTTCGTTAAACAAGGCAAACTTATATCTGTATCTGGAAGATTAACACCTTTGTTGGATTTTAGTGTGCCATCGTATAGTGTTTTTAATTTTACAGTAGATACGTGATCTGTGCTTAATACTTCGAATTGAAGAGTACCATCATCTACAAGGATTACTTCACCTTGATTCACATCTTTGGGGAAGTCCTCATAAGACATGTAGATTCTATCTTTATTACCTACGCACTTTTCATTTACAAATGTTAATATATCTCCCTCTTTAATATCGATACCTCCATTTTCCATTTCACCTATACGGATCTTTGGACCTTGTAAATCTGCTAATATACCAGTGTGAACTTTAAGTTCTTTATTTAATTCTAGGACAGTTTTAATAATTTCGCCTTTTTGCTCATGATTTCCATGAGAAAAATTTAGTCTGAAAACATCAACTCCTGCAAGAATAAGATTTTTTAATATTTCTCTATCACTGGATGCAGGTCCAACAGTTGCGACGATTTTAGTATTTTGTTTGTCATTTAACTTCATAAATGTTTTTTTTTGTCACTTAATTGGACAATGATTTTAGATTTTATCAAATGTAAATTTAACATCTTTTTGTAAATCTTACGTTAACTTATCGAAATGATAAATTTATTCAGCTGAATTAACGATGACTTATATTATTCATTTTGTTGATTTTTATACCACTGAAACTCTCGTGGTGTTTACAGTGATGTCATTCAAGATTCAAGTTAAAAGCTTGTTTCTACAGAAGAAATAAATTACATATTTAGTTGGTTAAGAAATAAGTGTCGATAGTGGGCTTTACCATTAATTATCAATGTAAATAATTCTGATTTAAGTTTTTTTTACATTAAATGTGATGGAAAAATTGAGCTGATGATTAATTATGATTAATTATATTTTGTATTTCAAAGGCTTATTGTTGTGCAAAAGACATATTTAATATTTTATGAAATATGCTTGTTTATGTCTATAAAATGGGGTGTTTGGGAAAAAATATAATTAAAAAAGCACTTTGAAAGAACTATTTTAATAAGATAATTGATTGATAGTATTGGGTGGTTGAAGATTATTTTATCTATAAAACTTTGATTTCCCTTGCTTAATGATTTATTTTGCAGAAATTTTTTAAACAAAATCAATATTAAAAACTATTATCATGTCTGATATAGCAGAAAGAGTAAAAAAAATTATCGTCGATAAACTAGGTGTTGGAGAAGATGAAGTAATAGCAGATGCTAGCTTCACTAATGATCTGGGTGCGGATTCACTTGATACAGTGGAATTAATTATGGAATTCGAAAAAGAATTCAACGTAGCAATTCCTGATGATCAAGCTGAAAATATCCAAACTGTAGGTCAAGCTGTAGAATACCTTGAAGCGCAGAAATAATATATTTTACGTACAAATTAAACAGAGCCCATCGTATTACGATGGGCTTTTGTGTCTAAGTAATCATGGATAAATTACATTTATATATTGAGAGTTTGATTTTTGCTTCAGCAGAACCTATAACTATTGCTGACATTAGATCAACGTTGAAGGATGTATTAAATGTTAGTTATAAGGAAGTTCAAATTGAAGAACATATAACTTCTCTAACAGAGAAATACCAAAGTGATGAATTTTCTATGGAGATTGTTGCTATCAATGATGGTTATCAATTTATGTCGAAAGGTGCTTACCATGAAGTGATTTCAAGCTTACTAAGATTACTTTCCAATAAGAGATTATCTAAAGCCGCATTGGAAACACTGTCTATTATTGCCTACAAACAACCGGTGTCAAAGTCGGAAATGGAAGGTATAAGAGGTGTTAATTGTGATTACACAGTTCAGAAATTACTTGAAAAGGAATTGGTTGAGATTGTCGGTCGAGCAGAAGGACCGGGAAGACCTCTTCTCTATGGTACAAGTAATAAATTCATGAACTATTTCGGTATAAAAAGTATTAAAGACTTACCAAAGTTAAAAGAAGTAGAGGGAGAGAAAACAGAAGATTCTGTGGGACAAGAAGCCTCAGTTGAAGAATATACTGCGGTATTTAATATTGAAAATAAAGAAGAAAACAATGGCTGAATTAATTAACAGAGTGGCAAATAGTGGTTTAATTACATTAAATCTTGAAAATGATTTTCCATCTGAAGATATTTTTCAGTTTGATATTAAAGATTACCTATTCAAAGGTTTAATCTTAAAAGAAAAGGATTTTCGTATTGCACTTAAATCTTATAACTGGGAAGAACTTGATAACAAACATTTATGTGTGATATGTTCAGCTGATGCCATTATTCCACAATGGGCATATATGTTAATTGCAGCTTTTGCCACACCAGTTGTAAAGTCTATATTTTACGGAAGTAAAGATGATTTTTTACAAGGATATTACAAGGATTTAATCAATAGTAGAGACTATAGTGAATACGAAGGTAAGCGAGTTGTAATAAAAGGTTGCAGTGCATTGCCAGTGCCTGAAGCTGCTTACATGTATCTTACTTCTGCGCTTCAACCATATGCACAATCAATTATGTACGGAGAACCCTGCAGTACAGTTCCTGTATTCAAAAGACCTAGAAAAGTTTAAGATTTATTAAGCACGATTATTGTGCTTAATTTATATCTGCTACTCTGTTTTGAGCATCTAAAATGATTAACTGTTCAGTTCCATTTAGAACAAACTTCATTTGATTTACATACGAACTTAAATCGTCCACAAATAGATTGTTTGTTACTTGAAAAGAGTTAATAGTCGATTCACCAGTTTCAGCACTCAAATTAATTTGAAGTTCTTTTTGATTCGATATAGAAGCTTCAATAGTAAATTCAAGGGGATCGCCATCATTTACTGATAATTCTAAATTTTCATTCACGTAATTACGAAAACAAAAACTGATTGCTGTTCCAGTTTCACAGTTTTCTTCAGAGGATAATATATCTTCTACTTCAACTTGTTGAACAAGAAGCTCGAGATAAACTTTTCCGTTTTTCTCGTGGATGTTAGCTTCTGAAAGATTTTGGGCAGAAGCCCAAAAGCTACAGAGAGTAAAGATAGTAGTGTATAGAATGTTCACTTGCAAAGTTAATTTTTACAAATATATTATAATATTTTATATATAAAAATTTTATTTATATGTTTTATTATACTAGTGTGTTTAAGGAGGTGTTATTCATAAGGTATATATTTGCGAATAACAGATAAAGTAATAATGAAGTATACGCTTGAGGTAACAGATTCCAAAAGTTCTGCAAGAGCTGGAATTATAGAAACAGATCACGGGAAAATTGAAACACCTATTTTCATGCCTGTTGGAACACAAGCAACTGTGAAAGGTGTTCACCAAGATCAATTGATTGATACCGTCAAGGCACAAATTATTTTAGGTAATACCTACCATTTATATTTACGACCTGGAATGGAAGTGATGAAAAAAGCGGGTGGTCTGCATAAATTCATGAACTGGGACAAGCCTTTGCTTACGGATAGTGGAGGATATCAAGTCTATTCTTTGTCCCATAGGAGGAAGATAACAGAAAAGGGTGTACAGTTTTTTAGTCACATTGACGGATCAAAGAAATTCTTTACTCCTGAATATGCCATAGATGTACAGCGTATAATTGGTGCAGATATCATTATGGCTTTTGACGAGTGTACACCTTATCCATGTGATTTCCGGTATGCAAAAAGATCAATGCATCTTACACATAGGTGGTTAAAAAGGTGTGTTGAACACTTCGATTCTACAGAGGATCACTATGGTCATAAGCAAACATTCGCACCCATCGTGCAAGGAAGCGTATATCCTGAGTTAAGGAAAGAATCAGCCGAAATGATTGCTTCTTTTGATAGAGAAATAAATGCTATAGGTGGACTTTCGGTAGGAGAACCCGCCGAAGAACTTTATCACATGACTTCTATTATTACCGAAATTCTTCCCACTGATAAACCTAGATATCTTATGGGTGTGGGAACTCCTGCCAATTTATTAGAGAGTATCGCGTTAGGTATTGATATGTTTGATTGTGTATTGCCTAGTCGAAATGCTCGTCACGGATTATTGTACACATCGGAAGGAATTATTAATATAAAGAATGCGAAGTGGAACGAGGACTTTAGTGCTATTGATGAAAACAGCACGAGTCCGCTTAGTAAAAAACATACAAAAGCATATCTGAGACATCTATTCAGAACGAAAGAGGCTGTAGGACAAACAATTGCAACGACTCACAACTTAACATTCTTTTTATGGCTTGTTCAAACTGCTAGAGAAAAAATCAAGGATGGCACATTTAGCAGTTGGAAATCGTTAATGGTAAAGAAATTGGATAGAAGGCTTTAATGAAGAAGATAGATGTATACATAATTAAAAAGTTTCTCAAGACTTTTCTTTTTACAATCGCGCTAATTTCAGTAGTATCTATTGCTATTGATCTCAGTGAGAAGGTCACGCGATTAATGAAGTCAGAGGCACCTATTTATGATGTCATTTTTAGTTATTATCTTAATTTTATTCCATGGATTGTAGGCTTATTAACACCTGTCTTTGTGCTTATTGCTGTTATATTCTTTTCAGCCAGAATGGCAAAAAACAATGAAATTATCGCTATTTTAAATGCAGGTGTTTCCTATAGAAGATTAATGGTTCCTTATATGATTGGTGCTGGTATTATCGCAGCAGTATTATATATAGGTGGTAATTATGTAATACCCATTTCAACAGCTGAAAAGAATTCCTTTGAAAATGTTTATATAAATAGAGGAAATAGAAAAGTAGATGTAGACAATGTACACTTCTTCCTCAAAGAGGACGAGAAAGCTTATGTGCGTTACTTCCGATTAAGAGATACTTCCATGCAAGGTTTTAGGACTGAACGCTTCAATGAAAATGGAGAAATAATAGAGTTACTACAAACTGATCGGTTAGATTATTTGGGTCCACCCAATAAATGGCGATTGAATGGACACACGGTAAGGAAGTTTGATGGATTAAATGAGAGTATCCAACATTTCAAAGAAAAAGTTGATACGGTGTTCCCTTTTACTCCGGACGATTTCGTGCGATATACGAATGATATGGAGATGATGACAACTCCAGAATTGAAAAAATTCGTTGCATATGAACAGAGTAGGGGAGTAGCAGATTCGGTCAAACATATTACCGAGATTCAAAGACGCATTGCAGATCCATTTTCCATTTTTATCTTAACGATACTAGGAGTCACAGTTTCCTCACGTAAGACAAGGGGAGGGATGGGAATGAACTTGGCTATAGGAGTTACTACGGGTGCTTTATTCGTTTTTATGCAAAAGTTTTCAACCACTTTTGCTCAAGGGGATGTATTTTCACCTGAAATAGGCATGTGGATTCCCAATATCTTTTTTGCTATTGTGGCTATCTTTTTTATCCTGAGGGCTCAAAAGTAAGGTTTAAAACTTACCTTTACTTAACGTCCAAAATTCAATTTAATGCGAATCTTTATTCTTTTACTTTTCGGAAGTGGTGTCTTTCTTGCATTAATATGTGGTGCTGCTTTGCTTAGACAAAATTCAAAGTTGGAGAATATCCGTAAGCAATTAAAAGAGCGAGGAATTAAAACCAATGCAACAGTTGTAGCTAAGAAATTCGAGAAAACCAGACGAATTATTCACGTAAGTGGGAGGCTACAGAATTTTGATTCATTTATTTTAAAATTGAAATTTAATAAGAATGTAAAGGAATCTAGTGAATCAATCGTAAGCTTTAATAAAGCATTAAGAGGTGAAGAAAGTGTGTCTGATTTCAACACTTCATATGTCGAATATACCAAAGAAGTAGGAAAGGATTTATATAATTCAGTTAAAGAACTGGATCCGGTTTCTATTCAATTTTTACCTGATAGCCCGCAGAATTTCGAGGTTCTCAATAAAGACGGTGAATTTAGCACCAATTATTTATTTTGGATGGCAATAGGATGTTTTGTTTTTTCCATACTTTCGTTTGCTATGTTTTTTCAATATTATAAAACAGGTACAACGTTTTGATAAAAAAGTAAAATAATGGATGGGATTGTTTTTCAGAATAAAAAATACGCTTTAATTCGAAAGAATGCAAAGACATATTTACAATTCAATGCAATTCCTGATCATCCTATTTTCATTTTCGAGTCTATTGAAAATTTCCTTTATGAGTCACAAGGAGACAAATATGCCAAAGAATTAGCCGAAAGTATTTTATTGAAGCCTGCAGTTTTTGATCAAAGATTGATTTTTCCTAGGGGCCAAAATATTGATACACACAGAGAAGCTTTTTATCTGGATGGTTCCTATTTCTGTGAAAATAACTCGAGTTCTACCAGTGTTTTTTCAGATAATGTGAAGTATGCAATGGGTATGTATTCATCAGGTAAATCTTTAAAATCGATTACAGAATATCTAAGATCAATAGTTCCAAATCTTGATTTAAAACAACTTGATATTAATAAAAGGGAAGACTACTATTTACTTTCTTCTTTTATTTGCATGGCAAGGCTTTTGGATGTTGAAGAGCTTGATACAGTTACTAATTTGCAGTCTTTATCAAGTATGGATCGATTACTTGATATTTATATTAATGGTACTAATGAGCCGAATATTGAGATTCCTATTTTGCATCAAGATCCCTATTTATTTTTATCGATGGAATTAACAAGAGATGATAGCTATATTGAGTCATTTTGCAGGAATTTTTTTCATTCTATGAAGGCTGTTAGTTGGTATGAAAGTCACAGGAACAACACCTCGAAATTCTTCGGATATTGGAGTTTTGAATTAGCGTTTTTAGTACGTTTTTTGGAGGTAGATGATACAGCTTTTATTGACCACATGTACTACCCACGTGATTTAGCTCATAAGAAATGGATTCCTAGTTGGAGAGAAGATGAACAAGGCGAAAAAGCACGTTTATACAAGACAGAATTGTTAATAAGTAATGAGAATATTTCCGTTGATTTAACTAAAGAAATGATTCAGTTCATTGAAGGTGAAATGAATAAATCGGAGAAGATTATTCTTTCTTCCTCAGTCTTAAATAATTTCATTTCCAAAGTAGCAGAGTCTAAAGCTTTAATGGCGAATATTGAGGGTGATCCTACAGAAAATGAAATGAGCGATATTCAAGATCTTATTAATGATTTAGTCAAAATTGTTTCAGAATATTCAGGAGGGATTAAAAAGAATGAATATCTGGATGATTTAGAAAAAGAAATTACATCTCAAGTTATTAAACAATTCGATCGCAAATCGTATCCGGGTAATGAACTTGAAAAGGCTTTAAATACATACTTGAATTCCGATGCTTTCGATATTTTAAAAGGAAATAGTACTAAAAATCTATCTGCTCTTTCCAGTGATTTAGCTGTTGTGCAAGAAATAGAAGATAAAAAAAAGTATTGGGATAAGTTAGAGGAATTACTCGATAAGTATGGTTTTTTTGATTTGGATGAATCCAAAGTAAAAGAAAGTAAAAAAGACCCAAAAGTAAACAAATCTAATAAGTCAGATGGCTCTTTTAAAATTTCCTTCAATGACTACCTGTAATATTTAATTAAGCTATTGACTATTAGCTAATATAGTTTTAACTTTCACGTGGAAATCAAATAATGAAAACAAAAGAAGAAAATAAACAGTCTGGAGCGAACTCCAGAGGCAGTGCTAATGGTAGCGGTGAGAAGTTATTTTCTTTGATGTTAAGTTATCCTTCTGTTATGGATAGCAAAGTTATTGATTCAGGTGATAATGGTCAATTAGCCTCCTTAAAAGCGCCAAAGTATGATGCTGAAGGAGAAGAACTTTCTCAAGATACAGATCAGCAAGGAGAAATAAGTTCTGGTGGAGATGACGGAAGTATTACACCTAATTCGAATCCTTCAGGAAACCAAGGCGGTCCACCAGAAGATGGTGAGGGAACTGAAGATGGAAGTATAATGCTGGGGAAAGGTAATTATGCTAAGGGAAAAGCCACTAAGATTGAAAAGAAGGCTGCAGAATTAGAGGATAAGACCAAGAATGTTGATGGTAAGAATAAAAAAGATGTCCAAGAACAAGAATCCAATATTCAAGATGGAAAGAAAAACGTAGAGCAGAAAGACAAAGAAAATCAAGAAGGAACTAAGAAAGAAAAGCAAGACCTCAAACAAAAAGCTGACGGGAAGAAACAAAATCTAAATTCTGAGAAAGGGAAAGTATCCGAAAAAAGCGAAACTGATTCAAAAAAACAAACCCCGCCTGCTAATCAACCAGCACAAAATGAAACCCAAGCACCTCCTAAGAAATCCAATAAACAACCCAATAGTTCTAAAAAACAAGGTCAGAATTTTGTAGTAGACAAAGAAAATGCAAAGCTTTTTGGCGGAAGCCAAATTGTAAAAACTACAGGTCAAGGTAATGCTGTAATTTACGCAGAAAATGGCTTGAATAAAGAACAACAATCTGTTGCTCAACCGCTACCTCAAAACATCGTTCAAGAAGAGGTAAACAAAAGAAAGCAAACGAATGGCGCTTCGATAGAAACATTCAAAGCGCAATCTCAAACCCAAATAATACAGGTAAAGACTAATGGTGATCAACAGCAAACACAATTAAATATCAGTCACACTATTGCGATTGGTCAAATTGATATTGCTGCGAATGAAGCTTCAGAAAGAATTGACCTTGAACTGAATACAGCAAAAGAACAAATCACTTCACAGTTCGATGGATTCAAAGAACAGATTACGAGTCATTCACAATCGGTTGTAGCCAGTATAAATGCTAAAAAAGAAGAAGAATTAGCGAATATAGATAGTGAGTTAACTAGTGCAATTGATAGATGTACAGAATTGCAAGAAAATACAATTTCCAGTGCTGAAACTTCAATAGATACACAGGTTCAAAGAATAAGAGATGAAGCAGTACGTTTAGGTGAAGTTGCCGTTCAAATGGGTAATGAACAAGCAAATGTAGAACGTGCAAAAACCGTAAAAGAGCAATCTCGATGGGAGAACATCAAGAATGGAGGTGATTATGAGGAAAACAAGAAGAAAGCGAGAGTAGATGCTTGTATTTCAGTAGGAAAACAAACTAAAAAGCAATTTTTAGAAACTGCCGAAAATGCAGCAGCTGAACTTTTATCTTCTAAAGCAGCCATTCGTGAAGAGATAACTGCTAATGTAACACAGCTTAAAGACGCGTTTACAACCCAAGCTGAAGATACAAAGGCTTTATTGGAGACAAAAGCAACAGGTCATGCAGAACAAGTAGAAGCAGAGACAACATCATTGATTGCGGAATTGGATTCAAAAAAAGCTTCTGAACTTGATGCGCTTCAAAGTTTTGGAAGTGCGAAGAAAGCAGAATTAACTCAGTTTGCAGCGCAACTAAAAACGCAGTTACAACAACAAGTAAGTTCTTCTAAACAGCAACTACAAGAAACGGTAAGTTCTTCAATTAGTCAACTAACAAGTTCACAAAATGAGTTGATAAGTCAATTACAATCAGCAAGAGAAATCCCCATTGAAGATTTTCAGAAAATGCAAAGTGATTTTGCACAAAATTTTCAAAAAGCAGCTGGTGATATCGCGAATTCTGTTAATGAAATGGGTGCGAGCAGTAATGACGGTATAGTTAGCTTTGGGAATAGTGGAGTCGATCAATTAAATGAAGCTGCAAATGCTAGTGTTGAGTCTATTGTTAGTCAAAAAGATCAAGCAATAGCTGCAGGTGAAGGTATTAAAACAAGGGCAACAACTTCGCTGGATGGTTTAAAATCACAAGCTGAATCAGAATTGACTTCCATCACAGAAAGCTTGAAAGGATTCTTTTCTGATAAGATTACTGAATTCACAACTAAATTTAGTGAAGCTAGTCAGCAAATTGACGAAGACTTAACTAAAAAAGCTGATGAAGTCATTGCGGGTTTCGAAGCAGAAATAAATAAACTTCCTACTACATTAGCAGAAAAGGCTAATGAGGCAGAAGCGGCAGTTAAGCCTAGGTGGAGAAAAGTGTTAGGCGTTATCATTGAAATAGTTGCGGCAGTTGCCTTAGCAGCTGTAGTTGCTTTATTAGTTGCTTCAGGCGTAGGTATAATTGGTTTAATAATTGGTGGTGCTATTGCTGGAGCTTTAATAGGTGCAGGAAAACAAATGTTGAACAATGCTATAGATGGTAAACCATTAACAGAAGGAGTAGCGAAGGCAATGGCAGTTGGGGCAGTAGAAGGCGTGTTTGCGGCTCTTACAGGAGGGGCTGGAGCCCAAATAATGTCTAGGGTAGGTGGTAAGTTAACATCTATGGGTGCAGGCCAATTTGTTGGTGCGGTTTCGAGATTTGGGCAACGAACAGCTGGTAAATTTGCAGTACAAGCACTTACATCAATTAGTGAAGGTGCTTCCACAACTATTGTAGGTAACTTAATGGACGATAAAAGGGCTTGGAATGAAGGGTTATTACAATCTGTAACTAACGGAGCTATTAATTCTGTAATCGGATTAGGAACAGGTCAAGTTACGAATCGCATTCAAGGATCGAATACTATGGGAAGCCAACTTGGCGAGTCCATGACTAGAAGAATGACTAGAGAAGCGACAGAGCTAGGTGTTGATTTTGCAGGAAATTCACTTTCATCAGGTGCTCAAAATGTTGTGTCAAATTGGGATAAAATACAAGCTGGAGAGGCAGGTATAATGGATAGTTTTGGTGAAGGAGTTTCGAATGACTGGGAAACTAACCTTATTAAATCAGGATCAAGAAATGCAAAGACCACAGTAACTAATCGTATAATGGATGCTGGAGCAACTAGAAGACTTCAAAGTGATGGAGTTGATGCACCAGACTTAGATGATGGTTATAATTATTCAATGAATAATAAAGGTGAAGTAGATGTAAGGAGAACACACCGATTAGATGCTGATGGGCAAGCATTACCAGAATTGACCTATGATTCAGGAAATAATTCCGTAGTCAATAAACCAGATCCGAATAATAACAGCACGCCTGAAGAAGAAGGAGATGTTCCAGCAGGAAGAACTAATAAAGAAAATGAAAGTGATCAAAAAGCAGGGGAAGGCGGATCAAGTTTATCTCCTTCTGCTCAAGAAGCAGAAAGTAGAGGATTACCTCAAGCTCCAGATGGATATCACTATAATACTAGTGCAAATGGTACACTTTATATTCAGCGAACAAGAAAGCTAGATGTAGATGGCAATGAACTTCCAAGATTAAGGATTGATGGTGACCAAATTCTAAGAGATGGTCTTACAGCAGAGCATACTCAAACTTATAGTTCACCTGACGATTTAGCATCAACTTACGATCCTAAAGGACGGCTTTCAAGATCGGATCGAGGCATGATATACAATTATTATCAACAAGGTAAATGGGATAAGATTGAAGAAATATTAAATGCAAATGCTTCAAATGCAACGGGAACTGTATGGCCTCCTTCAAGAGGTGGGTATAATGTTCAAAATGAACAACCAATTGCTGATGGTGCTTCATTCGATAGATATGGCAATGTAAGATATGATGATGATGGTAAAATTGTGATGGAATATGGATTGCCACAGTTAACTGGTACGTTTACTAGCCCTATGAATGGAAATG
>CAZMKA010000007.1:25023-27437 GCA_964566605.1 uncultured Saprospiraceae bacterium
ACCTCAGCCATTTGATAGTAGAGCACTTGATAAGGAAAGAAATGAGTACGATGTATATTATACCATTGAAGTAACTGGTGATATAGATATTACGAGTAACAATGCAAGTGTAATGCCTTGGTTTGATAAAGATGGAAATGGAACTCAGTCCGAATGGAATATACCAAAAGACCCTGATACTGGATATCCACTTTCTTGGAACCAATTAGAAGAAATGGGTCTAGTTAAAATCACTATTCATGAAAGTCCCTCTGGAGCTGTAGATCTAGGAAATTAATGTCACAAAACAATTTCTCTTACCATATTAGGCTCTTCAAACAACTACTATCTTACTATTCTTTTGTACTTTTAACTAATGATGAAAATAATTAAGCAAGTCGAAAATGTGGAATTATCTTTTGATGAAAGAAAGATTATTAAAACATTAGATCATATTCATTCAAGTGATGAGTCACTTAGTATCAATATACCTCTTGATATAAAGTATAATGAAGAGTGGAGTATTCGTCATGATGTTGATTGTGAAGAATGTTCTATTGGTTTTTCAAGATATCATAAAGAAAACTGGCAATTCATAAGTAGGTTGTTTAGCCGTTATTATCATGAAGAGCTTTTGGAGGTTTTCGGTAAATGCTTTGACTCGTTACATGTATTCGAATCTGAAAAAAGTAAATATACTTTTCTAACTAAAGCTGACTTTAATGATGATAAAGCTCCGATATATGCTATTCCGCAGGTAAACTTTAATTACTATAAATGCGAAAAGTGTAATACTCAATTTTTATGTCGCTTTTCGGAAGGGCTTCCAAGAGATCCAGATTCTAGAATCCCTAAAGGAATGGAAGGAAGATTATTAATTCACGAGATAGTTCAATTTGAAATGGAAGATGATATTGAATTCTTAGACTATCTGGAAAGTTTTGCAAAGGAAGTTTAAAGTCTGGTATAAGATATTCTATAGATTACTCTACAGATACGAAAGATTCATTCCGAGGTACTTTAGTGTTTTGAGATTATGAGTAAAGTATTTTTCAGTGCAAGGGGCTAAAGCTTCTTGGATGGATAATCTCTTTATAAGTCATTGAGAAATGGAATAATGCATCTTTTATCTACTAAAAACAAGCAAAATATTCATGGTTTTTACACTTTCAATGTTCAAACATTGACCAATTGATGTTTGAACACTGACCACTTTATGTTCTTGAAACGACACTTGTGAACAAAATTCATTTTTTTTTGAAATTTCATTTTAAATTGAAAATATAGCTGAAGTACCTATGAAATATAGGGGTTTAGAGTATCAATTGCTCAACGTTAACGTAATTTTAAGACTTTTGAATGTATTTTGTTTAACTTTTATTTCGTTTTTTGTTTAACCATATCGATGGAATGTTATATATTTACATCATCAAATTATGGTTTAACAATTTAAATTTTTAGTTATGTCTACAATAGAGTTTAATACGCAGTTTAATAAGTTAACAAGTTTACTTAATTCTTTTGCTTATAATTTAACGAAGAATTCTGAAGACGCAGCTGATTTGTACCAAGAAACAGCTTTCAGAGCATTGAGTAACAAAGATAAATTTAGACCAGGAACTAATTTCAAAGCATGGTCTTTTACCATTATGAAGAATATCTTCATCAATAACTACAGAAAAAAGGTTAAAAGAAATACTATTATTGATAGTACTGATAACATGTACTTCATTAACAGTGGATCAATTGTAGAAAATGATGCAGAGAAGAATATTTTAATGAAAGAATTGAATCGTATGATTGATTCTTTAGAGGAAAACCTAAGAATTCCTTTTGAAAAGCATTATCAAGGATTCAAGTATCAGGAAATTTGCCTCTAGGTACTGTAAAAAGTAGAATTTTCTTTGCTAGAAAAGCATTAAAGCAAATGATAAGCGTTCAATACGGAGATATTGATATGTTTAAAGTAAGACTTGCTTCATAGTAAAGTATTTCAGACATTTGTCGACATGGATGAAGTTGCAAAAGCAATACTTAGTTGGCATGAAAATATACATAGGGATTTGCCGTGGAAAAACACGGTAAGTCCCTATTTTATTTGGGTTTCTGAAATAATTCTTCAGCAAACTCGCGTAGAACAAGGCACACCGTATTACCTCCGATTTATTGAAAAATTTCCGAATATTAAGCTTTTGGCGGAAGCCAGTCAAGAAGAAGTCTATAAAGTATGGGAAGGATTAGGTTATTATTCTCGAGCCCGAAACATGCATGCTACAGCAAAGCATATTCAAACTGAGCTTAACGGTAATTTTCCAACAACTTATGATGAAATAATTAAGCTAAAAGGTATCGGTCCATACACGGCAGCAGCTATTTCTAGTTTCGCTTTCGGGGAAGATAGAGCAGTGCTTGATGGTAATGTTTTCAGAGTATTA
>CAZMKA010000007.1:27447-32238 GCA_964566605.1 uncultured Saprospiraceae bacterium
ATATAATGTAGATGCATTCATTAATGAATCCAAAAACCGAAAGTTATTCCAAGGTTTAGTTGATCAATTACTTCCTACTGGAAAGTCCGCTTCTTTTAATCAAGCTATCATGGATTTTGGCGCAATACAATGTAAGCCGAAACAACCTTTATGCGCATCTTGCCCATTGAGTGAAATGTGTGAAGCCTACAGAGAAGGGACAATCAATGATTTACCTCGGAAGAGAAAAGCAGCGAAGAAACGACATCGATATTTTTATTTTTTGGACTTAAGTCCAAACTCCAACACCTTTCCTGTAATCAAACGTACAGAAAAGGATATATGGCAAAACTTGTATAGTTTACCCTACATGGAATGTCCAGAAGAGGTGGAACTCATATCAAAAGATGCATGGGAATCAAGTACGGGTATTCAATTGTGGGCTGAGCCCCAAAAAGTTTGGGAAACAAAACACGTTTTAAGTCACCAATTATTACATTGTAGATTTTTTCGCATCCCGCAGGAAAGTACGTTAAAAGATGAGCATGAAAAATACGCCAAACCTCATATAAAATGGATATCTAACCCATCCGAAGTTACCTTCCCAATCGTAATTTCGAAGTACTACAAAAATGTAAATTTGTAAGAATACGCAATAAATTGAGTATCAGTTGTATTAAAATTTTGGAAATGCCAATTATCTTAAGCATTTTTGTATAAAATCTGTATATGATCAATAAAGTAATTTTAGTGGGAAATTTGGGATCTGATCCTGAGGTAAGACATTTAGAAACAAGTGTGGTTGCAAAATTGTCGGTTGCGACAAACGAAAACTACAGAGACAAAAGCGGTGAATGGCAAAAGATTACCGAATGGCATAATGTTGTTGCATGGAGAGGACTTGCTGAAAACATTGAAAAGAATTACAAAAAAGGTATGCAAGTTTATGTAGAAGGAAAGCTGACTACACGAAAGTGGCAAGACAAAGATGGAAATGATAGATATTCCACTGAAGTTGTTGCTAATACAATGAGAATTTTAGGTTCTAGAGATCAGAATGAAAGTTTGAGAGCTGCAAGTACGCCTGCAACTACGACTGAAGCACCTAAAAAACCAGCTGAAGAGCATACAGATAATTTTAGCGATAATGCAGGAGACGACGATCTTCCGTTTTAAGTAGCACATAATTGTGATACTATATTTTTAAACAAAAACCCTGGAATTGGACCCTGAGCCCGCCGAATATTTATTTAGTTTAATACAATTCTTTTATCTAAACATAGGAATAACAGGGATGATTATTTCACTAATCATTCTCATGCTATTATTGCTGTGTTCGGCATTAATTTCAGGAAGTGAAATAGCTTTCTTTTCCCTGTCCTCTTCTTCTATAGAGGATTTGAAAAATGATAACAACAAGCCTTCGAATCTGATACTTAAATTATTGGAAAATCCAGCTAAATTATTAGCTACTATCCTAATTGTCAATAACTTGATAAATATTGGTATTGTAATTTTATCAACGTTTATTTTGAACGACTTGCTAAGTGCTGAAATAGTTGCTGGTATGAGCCAGTGGATAGGCCAGCTTTTTGGAGGTGCAATCTCGGTGGAATGGATTGAGAAAAGTATCGAATTCTTAATAACCGTTGTTGCTGTAACTTTCTTGTTAGTGCTGTTTGGTGAAGTTGCACCTAAAATATATGCCTCTTTCAATAATGTTGTCTTTTCCAAGTTCATGGCACGTCCACTTAATATATTAAACACAATTTTTGGGTTTTTAAGTAATGGATTAGTAAAATGGTCTGATGGTCTTGAACGAAGATTAACTAGAAATCAGAGTAAAACACCTACAAAAGAAGATCTTGATCACGCGATAGAATTAACAGTAAATCAATCGGCGAGTGAAGAACAAGAGGCTGACATTTTAAGAGGAATAATAAATTTTAGTGATTTACAAGTTAAACAAATTATGTGCCCAAGGACTGATATTGTGGGTCTTGAGATTCAAGAAGATTATCACAATATCTTGAACTTAATTAAGGAGCAAGGATTTTCTAGGATTCCAGTATATGAAGAGAGTTTGGATAAGATTATAGGTCTTTTGTATGCAAAGGATTTAATTACACATCTTACTGAGGCGAAAGATTTCAAGTGGAGTGACTTAGTGAGAGATAAATTGATTTTCGCACCTGAGACTAAAAAAGTAAATGAATTACTAAAAGAATTTCAGAAGGAGCGTGTTCACATGGCGATTGTAGTTGATGAATACGGTGGTGTTTCAGGATTAGTGACATTGGAGGATGTAATGGAGGAAGTGATAGGAGAGATTAAGGACGAATTTGACGAAGATGAAGAGTTAGATTACGTTAAGATAGATGACAACAATTATATTTTTGAAGGGAAGACCAACTTAACTGATGTAAGTAAAATTGCTGATGTTGATGCTGCAATATTTGATAAAGCGAAGGGTGATTCAGAGAGTTTAGCAGGAATGATGCTTGAGATTTTGGGTATTATACCCAAAGTAGACAAAGAAATTATGGTGGGGAATATCAAATTAAAGGTAGTTTCCGTTAATAAGAAAAGAATAGAAAAAATCACGCTCACCAAACTTAATAAGTAATGCGACAAATCGTAGTTTTAATTTTAGTAGTAGCTTTTTGTGCTTCATGCGATGATGATCCTGTATATATCCCAAAACCTAGGATGTATCCAAAAGTTACTTTTCCTGAGGGTGAATTAAAGACATTTGATGAGTCATATTGTAATATGACTTTCGAGTATCCATCTTATGCTGAAACGATTCAAGATCGATATATTTTTGATGGAAAGCCTGTTGATCCGTGTTGGTTTAACATACAGTTCAATGATTTGGCTGGAACTTTATATTGTTCTTATATTCCTATTCGAAACAGAGCGCATTATGATGAGTTGATTGATGATTCATTTCAGTTAGTAGAGGAGCACAATTCGAAAGCTAATTTTCGACAAGAAGAATATATTGAGAATCGTCATGGAGTAGGTGGTTTGTATTTCACTTTGGGTGGAGAAGTTGCTACGAATATGCAATATATATTAACAGATACAACTACGCATTTCTTTAGGGCTAGTTTATATTTCAATAGTAAAGTGAGACCGGATAGTATACAACCTATATATGAATTTGTGAAAGCAGACGTTGACAAGATGATTGAAAGTTTCCAGTGGGTTGATTAAGGGTAATTAGCAAAAACATATATCCTCACCATGATAGAAATTCTTAAAAAGAATATTGCTTTTGCATTATTAATTTCATGTCTATTTAGTGGATTGCTTCACCAAGAATTTATGACTTTGGATATTCAAGGAAGTCATTTATGGAGACAATCAACAACTATGTTGAATGTCAGAAATTTCGCTCGAAACGATGCTAATATTCTTAATCCGAGAACGGCTAATTACAATTCAGGAGATAATTTGAATAGATACGAGTTTCCAGTCATGCAATGGACGATTGGTATGGCTCAGCGAGTTATAGGAGAAGATATAGTTTATGTAAGGTTATTTATGTTTCTTATTTCGTGTGTTGGAATGATAGGTTTTTACATGCTAATGCTGTTGATTACAAAGTCCAAAATAGTATCCTGGATTACAGCCTCCTTATTTCAATTTTCTCCGGTTATCTTCCAATATGCTATTAATCCTTTACCTGATGTACTAGCCCTAAGTCTCAGTATTTGGTATATGTACTTTATCCTATTATACCGAGATACAAGTCGAGCAAAACATCTCTTTTATGCTTCATTATTTTTGGGATTTGCTACATTAGTCAAATTGCCTTTTTTACTATTTTCAATTGTAAGCATAACTATCTTTTTTAGGTCTTTAATAAAACAGAAAAAGCTAGTTAAATCACATGCGATATATGTAGTTGTGCAATCTTTAGCTCTTTTTCCAGCGCTTTTATGGTATTCCTGGGTCATTCCACACTGGGTAGGAAATCCAGTAACCAAAAGTGTTTTTTCAAGTGATGCTAATTGGAGTCAACTAAATGATTATCTTATTTATCATGCTGAAATCATGTTTCCTAAAAGATTATTTCATGTACCTTTTTGACCAATTTTTCTTTTGGGGATATACCAATTGAGAAAGGTGAAAATTAATATGGATTGGTTCTTTGCAGTCATTTTTATGTGTTTTCTATATCTTATTTTGGAACTACATGCGATTACTGATGTCCACGATTATTATATGTTTCCATTTATACCATGGCTATTTATTCTTGTTGGATTGGGGATTCAATTTATCTTTCAATTATCTAACAAGTGGTCTGTATATTTTCTAATAGCTTTTACGGGTTTTATGGGTTTTTATATACGGAATATAATAGAGGGTACTTGGGATAAGAAGAATTCGCAAGTGAATATGGATTTGTATAAATATCAAGATCAATTAAAAACCATTGTTCCAAATGATAAAAGAGTTATCATTCTAAATGATATGTCAAATGTAATGTTTCCTTACATTATTGATAAGCAAGGAAATGTATTTTCCAAAGATGATTTACCGATTGCATACATTCATGATATGATTAAAAGACAAGGAATTGAGTATATGTATTCAGATTCTGAAAAGCTAAATCAATTAGACACTTTTCAAACATATATAGATACTTTACTATTGAAAGCAGGAACTGTAAATGTCTATAAATTAAAACTACCTGATTAAAATATGAGTTTATAATATTAAATATAATCCTCATGTCAGTTAAGAAAATTTCACTCATAAAAAAGTCTAACAAAAGCAAGTCGAAGCAAGAAGGATCAGAGG
>CAZMKA010000007.1:32338-40780 GCA_964566605.1 uncultured Saprospiraceae bacterium
GAGGCTGCGGCTGCCGAACGTTTCCAATATTTAACGATGAACGAACGTTTCTAATATTTAACGGCAGTTAAATATAGTGAGTGAACCTTGCGATAACCGCAAGGCTGCGGATGCATATATAGAGAGAACCTCGCGCTAATCGCGAGGCTGCGGCTGCCGAACGTTTCTAGTAATTCTTTACCACATACATCTAGAACTAATTAATCCTATAAAACAAGCTTCTTTCTACCCCAGCA
Organism: uncultured Saprospiraceae bacterium; assembly: GCA_964566605.1. Taxonomy (GTDB): domain Bacteria; phylum Bacteroidota; class Bacteroidia; order Chitinophagales; family Saprospiraceae; genus JAHDFB01. Next base: position 32,575 of record CAZMKA010000007.1, read on the forward strand.
AAGCGAACTAAATTATACTATAAATGTAGCTTCCTTCTACCAGAAGGGAGAAGGATAAGAGGTTGAGGGTGACCGCAGAATGATGGAGAAAAACCACAGGATGCGGGAGAATAAAAATCACAGAAAAAGGGAGAACAAAGGATGTGGGAGAAAAATCAGAGCCAGGTGGAATTTACAGTGAAGAATTTCAACGAAATATGAGATTGTTTACTACTCATTAATAATCATATCCTCGAATGGGATAACAACATCATATCCTTTATCACTAAAGTATTTTTTAGTTTTAGCTTCGTTTTCTGTTGAGCTTACTAGGCAAAAATCTCCGCCCCATGCACCTAGTGATTTAACACAACCCCAGTAATCGCTAAATCTTTCTTCCTTTATAGTAGTCCTCTTTAGAGTTTTAGAAACAATTTCTTCATGCGTACATAGGATTTTCTGAAAGTCCTCTAGCTTTTTCGTTGTTAAGATTTCGTCTGTAAGTTGAGTAAGTTCTTTAGCAGTGGATTTTTTTGCCTTTACTTTTTTGAAGTAGTAATCTAATGCTTCTTTACTCGATTGCTTTTCCTTCAAATGAACAAAGTATAAGTTCTTTTTAAACGAAGGATCAAAATCTACTTCTTCAAAGTGTAATGAATCTCCTGAATATTCATAAGTGATTGGTCCATCAGCTGCAGCGCATGCTACATCATATCCTGAACCATTCGATATCTTGAAATGTAATAAAAATGGATTTACATCAGCCCATTCCGCCATCATATGTGTAAGCGTGGAAGATGAACCTAGTCCCCAATCCCTTGGGAATTCTAAATGCGTTTCAACTTTAAATGCCTTCCAGTTATTAAGGAATTCAGAATTAAGTCTTACTGCATTGCGTAGAAGTTGTCTTAAACTTTCAGATACTTCTTCGTTATTCGTTTTAACAGGAGAGAAATCGTAAAGAGATATAGATGATTCAAACCAACAGTTACCTTCGTTGTCGAAACTTTTCCATCCAAGGTCACTTCCTCTGGCAGACTTGATAGTCATTTTTTGACCGTACTTAGTAGGAAATGCTAAAGATTTAGCTCCGTCAAGAACGAAGTATTCACCAGTCAACATCAATTTTCCGCGAGCGTAAAAAGCTTGTTTGATTTTAGTCTCTTTTAAAGTTAGGTAATCCTTTGTTTTACAGTCATCAATTAAGATGAAAGGGTATAATATGTCATGCGGATATTGGGAATATTTTGCTATACATGAAATACAAGTCGCAAAAGTAGCATTATTATTTAAATATAGATTTAATTTATATATATTTTTTTCAGATGTGTTTGTTTATTTTTATAAACAACACATTTTTTGCATTAAATAGAACAACTTGTTTATAATTTATTGATTTTCACTTAGAACCATAGCGCAATGCGGAATCCCATCTTCTAAATATCGCTCTCCAGTTTCTACAAATCCTAGTTCTGTATAAAACTTCAGAAGGTAAACTTGAGCTGATATTTTTATGGGATCTTCTGAAAAAAACTCCTTGCACTTTTGGATAGAATAAGTCATTAATTCTTTACCTATTCCCCTGCCTCTTACAATCTCCTTATTCAACACTCTTCCTATACTGACATAGTTTTCATAAGAAATTCCTTTGGGCACAAGCCTAGTATATGCTATTAATAATCCATTTTCGTAAAACACAACATGATAAGACGATTGATCTTTTCCATCAGCATCTAAATAAGGGCAATCCTGCTCTACAATAAACACTTCTTGACGTAATTGAAGGATGTCATATAACTGTGATGTAGAAAGTTCATCCCATGATAGACAAGCTATATTCATCACACTTTATCTTTATGTAACACAACAATAAGACCTTTCGTAAATGCGATTGAATGCTTACTCCCGTTGATTGATTCCATGGAATGTAATTCCCAGCCATCAGGTGAATATTGAGTTAATAAAGCTTCCAATTCATTTTCGAGGGCAACACCATCAGGATAAAATGTGTACGATTTCTCCGATCTGTTTTTAAAAGATTGCTTCGACTCAATGAAGAATGTTTTGTACAACTTCATTTTTAAAGTTTGAGTTGGGTAAATTGAAAATCTCCTTGAATACCTAGTCTTACGCTTTGTGAATCAACCAAGTCAATAAACTTCGTGCACTCTAAATCTTCGCTGTAAAATATATGATCATAAGGTATAGAAAGTACACTTTGCGAAATATCTCTTCTACTATTCTTTAAGCCTGTAGTACTTCGGAAATCCCTTATTCTACTTGACCAATACACCATGTTGAAGTCACCCAAAACAACTTTTGATCCTTTATTTTGCGATATATGCTCTGCTGTTTTTAACATGAATTGTTCCTGAGTTTTATCCATGGAAGCATTAATCGAAGGAATAATAAGCGGGTTTGAAAACTGAATAGTTCTATCAGCTTCTAGCTCTATTTCTGCCTCTAGAAACGGAACATTATCAATCATTACCGTATCCTCATTTATTATAGGGAATTTAGAATAAACCGACATTCCGAATAAATCGATTCGAACATTATCTAGTTGATATGGAAACATTTCAGATAGTGAAGATTTAAGTACTTGCGCCCAGTCTGGCTTAACTTCTTGGAAGCTAATAATATCAAGTTTACTTGCTTTTATCTCGCTGACAAATTCCTGATATCCAGTTTCTACACTACTTAAATTTATATGAGCAACAGAAAAGTGCGGTTGTTCATTAACCGTTGGCATTTGTAAAGCTGAATTACTCGCAGACTTTAAATAAATACAGAGCAATGCGGCACAGGCAAATTCATTCAACATGAGCTTGGATGAATCCATTATAAATCCTACGATGCCCAATGAAAGTAAAACGAACAAAACAATTACAGCGACTTCTTGTAATTTATGAAAGCCAAGTATATTCACATCTGCTACTATAAATAAAGTTACAGCCCATGATAAAATCATGACAATATATGAAATCGAGTTGCTGAGTTTTTTCGCCATTATTCCGTTCTACCTCAAATGTAGTAATTATACTATGTTAACCTAAATTCCAAGTCAGAAATTCCTTTAAAAGAAATCTAATAATTTGACATGTTTTTTATCGTATAAAGTATCTCCATTTTCTCGGAAAGCCTTTAGAACAACAATGTAGTGCCCTATATATGCTTTTCCACCGTCATCAAGAGTGCCATCCCAACTCACAATATCCATACTTGCACTAAGTTGGTTATTAACGAGCGTTTTGACTTTTTGACCATTGGTATTATAGATTTCTATAGTTGTCAGATAAGAGTTTTCCGGGTAATTAAGACGCATAATCAATTGATCTTCTTGACCATCTCCATTCGGTGAAAAAACATCATTGTCAATATTTAGAACGTCTTCAGTGGTTGCACTTCCATCTCTTGCATTAGCATTTTCATATCCCGGAGTACCGTAATTAGTAGATGCAACTCCACTTACAAAATTCTCGCCTATCGTTTCGGAATCTGTAAAAATTCGCTCTAGGGAAACTCCTTTTGGTTCATCAAGTAAACTTAAGTGAAAGTCTTCCGAATAATCAAAAGAATCAAGAATTGTAGCATCAGGAAGAAGAATGCTATAGTTGCCTTCATCTAGATTAAACGAAGGTAAATTATTCTCTACTAAATAATAATTCACTGGTTCATAAGTCATTATAGTGCTTAGTGTGTCTTCTGAAATACAAACGATATCTCCAGCTTCAAGTAAAATTTCTCCTTCCAAAACTGCAAATTCATTTTTGGATAGATTCGCTATTACCAATCCTTCAAGATTCAATAATTTGTCACTTACACTAATGATTTCTATATAATCACTGCCTCCTGTAAATGGATTAAACAACACCTCATTGATTAATAAATCCCCTTTTACTGGAGCTTCTGAAACGCTAAATGAAAATGCTTCAATAGAGGAGATATTGCCATTCAAGTCGGAAATTCCATTAACCGTTAGCGTGTAATCAACTCCCGATGAAAAGTTTTCTGTGAAAGTTAATAACACTTGATTATCACTTGTTCCTGTAAATGTGATGTTATCAATAGCAATATTTGGGTCAAGCTCAAAATTCGATTCTTGAATGATTCCTGCATCAATTGCTTCATCGAAGCTAACTTCAAGCTGATTCGCAGAAATGATTGAAAAGTTACTTACAGTGGGAGGCGTAATGTCCGGTGTATAAATTTGAGCTGAAATATTATCGAAAGCGAAATTTTCAACATTAGAAGCAGTGTATTTTGGGTTTAAAACCCAAAAGGCATCCGCAATAAAATCATACGTATCATCGAAAAAACTAAGTTCAAATGAAGCGATTTCATTTTCAGCATAACTCGTATAAACAGACCATAATCCTTCGACACGCTCCATGCGCAAATTCAAAAAAGCAGGATCAGTAGCAAGTGCGCTTATTTGGCCTTGAGCCAAAGGTTCTGCATCAGGAATGCCATCAGTCATTTTGAAAATTTTCAGATTATCTTCCGAAAGGTTTTCGCCTATACTAAAGAAGTAACCATTTGCAATGCTAGGATCGTTATTATCGATCATAAAATAACATGAAAGATTATTATTATTGGATGGTGAAAAATCCATGGATAATTCGATAGTCCAACTAAAATCTGCGGTTAATGAGTAAGCTGTGTGAAGCGTTGAAGTGCCTGCATCTGTTGCGTTTAGTTGTAATCTATTATTGCTGTTTACAATGAAATTTTCAGTGTCACCAAGCCAAGTAGGATTGTCACTAAAATTGCCGTCATCAAAGTTGTCAATAAATTGACCTTGAATAAATGATGAAAATAAGCAGCAAAGGCATAATATTTGCATAAATTTAAACATGCTACGAAAGTAGTACTTTTTATATGCAATTATCACAAATCACATTAAAATAATATGAAAATAGCGGTAGTAGGCGTAACTGGTCTCGTAGGAGGTGTCATGTTACAGGTGTTAAATGAGTCATCGCTGGAAATAAATGAGATTATTCCAGTAGCTTCACCAAGGTCATATGGAAAATTAATTTCTTTTCAAGGGAATCAGTACAAAGTTGTTTCTCATGAAGATGCAATAGCGCAATCACCCGACATTGCTTTGTTCTCAGCAGGAGGAGGAATTTCAACAGAATGGGCTCCCAAATATGCAGATGCTGGGATTACTGTTATCGACAATTCTTCGGCATGGAGAATGGATGAAACAAAGAAGTTAGTCGTTCCTGAAATCAATGCACATTTATTGACAAAAGAAGATAAAATCATTGCTAATCCGAACTGTTCTACCATTCAAATGGTTGCAGCATTGAGTCCGCTTCATAAAGCATATGGAATAAAGCGCTTGGTAATAAGCACATATCAGTCATTTACAGGAACTGGTGCTAATGCAGTTAAACAGTATAATCAAGAAAAGGATGGTCAAAAAGCTGACAAACCCGCTTATCCACACCCTATTTTTGAAAATTGCTTGCCACATTGTGATATATTTTTGGATAATAAGTACACCAAGGAAGAGATGAAGTTGGTACATGAAACGAGGAAAATTCTTTCAGCTCCTGAAATTGCTATTACAGCAACAGCAGTAAGAGTTCCAGTTCACGGTGGACATAGTGAATGTGTTAATATAGAGTTTAAAAATTCGTTTGATGAATCTAAAGTTGTAGATTTATTGGATAATACAGATGGAATTGTTGTACAGGATGATCCATCGAATAATGTTTACCCTATGCCTTTATCGGCGAAGCACAAAAATGAAGTGTTTGTAGGAAGAATACGAAGAGATGAATCTATCGACAATGGATTAAACATGTGGATAGTTTCAGATAATCTCAGAAAAGGAGCGGCAACGAATGCTGTTCAAATTGCTGAGTATATTGTTAGTAACGAATTATTGTAAAGATGAAACTATATGCCGAAAGGTGTATAGACGCAAAAAAGTAAAGATGAAAGATAAGATTGTACTTTGGGGTCAAAACGAGAAAGACGAAAAGATTTTAGTAGCTATTGAATTGATTGAAAAGGAAAATATGGTGAAGATCCATCAGTTTCCAGCTGCTGCAGTAACAGAAGAATTCCATAAAACCTTAATGGGTGATTGGAAAAAAGGAGTAGAAGTTCCTTTTCCAGAGGAAGTAGTAACACTAGACAGGCCACTATCAGTGACAGATGGTTTACTTCCAGAATCAATAAGAGTAGATAGAACAGACCTTATAAGTAGAGCAAAAGCAGAATGGCATTTTGTCGTTTTATCTTCTAAGCTATACGAATTATATAGCTCGGAACTTTCAGACATCAAAGAGAAGGTGGATAACATGCAAGAATACAGTGGTGCAGTGTGGGAAGAAATGAAAGGTTTCTGGTCAAAAGTACAACAACAAGTTTACGATAAAAATTTATTTAGAGAACATGCGAATACATTGAGAAAGGGTAGTGATGAAGTCTTTAATTCATTGAAATCAATGCGTAAAACACTTGATAATCAGTTTAAGACTGAATCGAAAAAAAGTGTTGAGTTTTTCAAAGAACACCTTACAGAAATCAATTCGAAAATTGATGGAGGAAAAAGTTTGCAGCCTTTATTTGAAGAATTAAAGAAATTGCAGGGGAAGTTCAAGGATATGAAGTTCACACGTGATGATAGAAACAAAGTGTGGAATAATATAGACGTCGCTTTCAAGAAATTAAAAGAAAAGAAATACGGAAAAGCAGGAGCACCATCTGCATCGGATGCAGTAAGCAGATTAAAGAATCGATACGATGGATTGATGAAAGCAATCGACCGTATGAAAAATAGTATCGACAGAGATTTACGTGATAAGAATGGCCAGAATAATAGAGGAGAAAGAGCTATGGGTCAACTAGAAGCACAGTTAATGCAAGCTAGAGTTGCAATGATTGATGAGCGAATTAGTTCGAAGCAAGTGAAAATGAAAGATATGCTTTCAACAAAGGCAGAGCTTGAGAAACGTATCACTAAAGAAGAAGCTAGAGCCAAAAAGCAAGCTGAGAAAGCAGAGATGGAAAAAGCGAAGAAGGCGAAAAAAGAAGAAATCAAGCAAAAAATAGCTGAAGAATCTAAAGTAGAAATCGATCCAGCAGAAGCTGAAAAATTAAAGAAAGCAGCTGAAGAAATAGCAGCAAGCAAAAAGCCAAAAGCGAAGAAAGTAACACCTCCGCCTGTTGTTGTAGAAACTAAAGCAACAAAGGAAGCTATAGTTGCAGCACCACAAAGTTTGACAGAGGAAAAAGTAGAAACTGTTGTTGAAGAAGCAGTAGCAGAAGAACCAAAAGAGACTCCAGCTGCTGAAGCTACAGAAGCACCAGCAGAAGAAACTGTTATGGATAAGATAGAAGATGTGATAGAGGATGTAAAAGAAATCATCGGTGAAGTTGTGGAATCTATCACAGAAAAAGCAACGGAAGCAGTTGCGGCTGTGAATGATGCGATAGGGGAGGAAGAGTAGCGCACTTCCCTTCAACTGGGGCTAAGGCTCCGGTAGATATACTTAAAATATTCTTCAATAGATTTCCTTAATAGCAGAAAGGAATTTCTTTTCATCTAAGATTCACCATCCTTCTCCCAGATGGGAGAAGGACCGAGGATGAGGCAGAAACATAATGTTAGCGCTCTCAATCTACATCTCACCTAGAGCAGATTATGTTTAACACTAAGCTTTTAGAAAACAGAGAAGCAAATAATAAAAGCAAGCAAAATTTACGTAAATAAGTATTTATAGGAGTAAAAAATGTGATTTTCAAGCAAATAATCATCATAATACCACTATCACTCAAAACTTAACTTTTATAGTAGAAAGGAATTTCTTTTCACCCAAGATTCATCATCCTTCTCCCAGATGGGAGAAGGACCGAGGATGCGATGTACTGAGCTTGTCGATGTAAGGGAGAAGTATAATGTTGGCACGCGCAATCTACATCTCACGAAGTGAAAATTTACCAAAGCAAAAGAGAAATGTAATAAAGCCAAATGCGAACTAGACACCCTTCATTCCCATCTTCTCTACTTGCTCTAACCATTTTTTTCTAAAACTATCTTTGGACAAACGGATTGGTCCTATCGTTGTAACTTTTACTTTTTTTACTCCAATAAAATTCATCGTTAATCTTTTCATTGCAGAATGACTAGGCGCTTTATAGACTAACTTGTAATACCAAGGTGGTTGATCTAATGTACAGATCAATCTCGCTGTTTTACCCGTAA
>CAZMKA010000007.1:40880-46065 GCA_964566605.1 uncultured Saprospiraceae bacterium
TAATACCAAGGTGGTTGATCTAATGTACAGATCAATCTCGCTGTTTTACCCGTAAAGAATTTATCCCACCATACAGATCCTTCCCTTTTTTTAAAAGCAAAACCTGGAAGCATCACCCGATCAATGAATCCTTTCATGATGGCAGGAACAGATCCCCACCACACAGGATATACCCAAACAATGTGATCTGCCCATTTCAACTTTTCTTGAGCATCGAGTAAATCTGGTTCAAGTTCTGTCCGTTTCCGGTAACCGAATTGTAGATTCGGATTGAATTGAAGATCTCTTATGTTGATGACCTTAACTTCGGAAGTGGCAGATTTTGCTCCGTTTATGTAGGCTTGAGCCAACGCGAAATTGTAACTCTCTTTATCCGGATGTCCGTTGATAACAAGTATTTTCTTCATTTGAATGAGTTTAGAGAACAAAGGTCTTGCTTATATTCTATATAACATTTGACCTACATCAAATTATTCTAGGAATGGTTTTATTTACGAGCTCTTACTCTACTTAATGTTTCGAGCGTCATTCCGAGAAAGGAAGCTACGTGTGTGAGAGGGATTCGAGCTAAGCACTCTTGAAACTCTTTTTGCATTTGGCTGTATTTTTCATCAGCACTATAAAATAAGATAGATGAAATGCGCTTTTGTTGCTTCAACATAGTGTCCACAACTATACTTTTGACGAATGTTTCAAGATCAGGATGTTTCTTACAAAGTCTATCGATGTTTTCCTTAGAAATTTCAGCAACCGTTGTGTCTTCCATTGCTTGAATATAGTGTGCACTTGGCTTGTCACTGAAATAACTAACTATAGAAGTAGCAAATTCATTTTCAAAAGCAAACCAGTCGGACACATCCTTGTCATCTTTCAGGTAATAAACTCTCATTGCGCCTTCTAGAATGAGATAGGTCATTTTAGCATATTGCCCTTGCTTTACAATGATTTCATTCTTTTTGAAGGTCTTCAATGACATAACAGATACGAGATCTTCTATACATTCGTCTGACAGACGAGTGTATGCTTGTTGGACTTCATTTAGGACTTGTATGATATTCATTAAGGGGGCTGTTTGTATTGGCGTAAAGATAGCGTTTATCTCTACTGCGCTCGATAACCTTATATTGATTACGCTCGATAACTCTATATCGACTGCGCTCGATAACCCTGTGTCGAATTGCTCGAAGACCTATAAATTCCATGTGCCAATATAGTTTCAGTATAAAACTACCTAATAAAAACATAGATCTCAAGGTCCCTGAGCTTTAGTCGAAGGGCCGAAATTCTACCTTGTCAAAAACACAAACTGCGCTCCTAGCTCCGACAATACAAAGACACACAGATTGTCTGCAGGATTTCTAAACACACGCTGAAACTCTTCTATGTTTTCTTCTTTGATGATCTGCTTATAAACCATCTCTTCCAATGTCGTTGCATGAATATTCCAGTTACCTTTTACTTTCCCTCTCTCTGCAATCACTAACCCTATTTCCATATTCTGTTGATGAGCAACAAAAATGGGGTATTCCGAAACGTCTTGGTCGATGATCACTTGGGATGCATCAAACATTATTTTTCTGTAGATCTTCAGTTCTTCCTCAAGCATGAGGAATTTTTCTGCTGAATGTTTTTCGGCTTCTTTTTTCATTACTTCTTGATTAATAAAGCGACTGTTTCAACGTGGTGAGTATGTGGGAACATATCAACAGCGCGTATCTTTTTCACTTCATATTTCTCACTCATTAAATTAATATCTCTTGCTTGTGTAGCAGGATTACATGAAACGTATACGATCTTTTTTGGTTCAGCGCGGAGGATAGTTTCTACTACCTCTTTGTGCATTCCTACTCTTGGTGGATCAGTAATGATTATGTCCGCTTTTCCGTGCTCCGCGATGAATTCGTCCGTCAAGATATCTTTACAATCACCTGCATAAAAGCGAGCGTTTTCTATCTCGTTTAATGCTTTGTTCTGATCAGCATAGTAAATGGCTTCTTTGATTTCCTCTATTCCCGTTATCGATTTTACTGAATCAGCTACATACAAAGCGATACTTCCCAAGCCCGTATATAAATCATACACATTCTCTGTGCCTTCGAATTCTGCATAATCTTTTACTACATCGTAAAGCTTTTCTGCTTGAAGTGTGTTCGTCTGGAAAAAGGATTTTGGTCCTATGCTGAATTTTACATCTCCTAAGCGCTCGTCCAATACTTCTTTCCCGTAATAATGTACATACGGCAAATCAATTGTTACGGAATTCATCTTGTCACTGACTACGTAATACATGCTCGAGATCGCTGGAAATTCCGCTTTCATCGCATCGAGTAATGGGAATAATTGATCCTCGTTTTTCGAAGCGACAGAAAGTAAGATCATGAATTCGCCTTCTCTATTGTTACGCAACATAATGTTTCGCAACCATCCTTTTCTAGATCTTGAATTGTAATATTCAAAGTCTTCTCCTCGCGTATATTCTCGTAACCAATTCCTGATTTCATTGCTTGGCGCTGGCTGTAAGAAGCATTCTTGTAAGTCAATTACCTTATCGAATGTCCCACTTTTATTGAACCCAAGGCCTTTTTTGTCTGCTATTTCTTCCCCACTTTCTATCTCTTCTTCTGTCATCCATCTAGCAGATGAAAAACTATATTCTAGTTTGTTTCTGTAATGCTTTGTTTGTTCACAAGCTAATACATCTTCCCACATGTCAGCTTCTATTTTCGCAATTCGCTGTATGGCGTTTTTGACTTGTAATTCTTTATGGAATAGTTGTTTTTCGTAGCTTAAGTTCTGCCATTTGCAGCCTCCACATAAATCAAAATGTTGGCAAAATGCGTCTATTCTGTCGGGTGAAGGTTCTACTATTTCGTTTACTACACCGAACGGCACGCCTTTCTTTTTACGTAAAATGACGGCATCAACTTTATCTCCCGGTACACCTCCTTCGAGAAAATATACTTGCCCTTTTTCATCTCTTCCTACCGCTCTTCCTTTGTCTGCAATGCCGCTTAACAAGATGCCTTCTACGTTTTTACGTCTGTTTCTTCTTCTACCCATTTTCCCTGTTTTGTCTCGATTTATTATTGATTTATAATCACTTCAGACGAAACGAAATCCTTCGATTTTGGGCTCGACCCTCTTCCGTATTATTGTCTGCAATAGGCTGGCTTTCGCCCAAAGCTTTAGTCTCTATTCTACTACCATCAATTGAATTTCTACTCAGATAGTCTTTGACTGCTTTTGCTCTATTTTCCGACAAAAGTAAATTATCCTTTTCACTACCAACGTTATCTGTGTGACCAAAAATTATAATTTTTAATTCAGGTTGTTTAGATAGTAGTGAAACCAATCGGTCTAGCTCATCATATGAGGAAGCCAAAAGCCTTGATTTTCCTGTCTCGAAGTAGATGTTACGAAGCACAATTTCTTCACTTTCTTCTGCTTTTTCGGGTTCAGGAATAGCTTGTAATTCTATGGTAAATACAAAAGGGTTTTCGATGGTATTCGTATATGTGGGGTCAATATTATCCGAATAAAAGAGATAAGATTCTTTCTCAATTGTTATTTCATAAAGTGTATTCGGTAAAATGATCTCTGTAATTCCTGATTTGCTTATAGCGATTTTTCGTTTCGTTCCTGTTGTCTTTTCCTTCAAAAGCAGACGAGCTTCGAGTGGTTCTTTTGTTGCTGCATCTATGACTTTAAGTTCAATATAGCTTACAGGGTCGGGCTTGAATTTCATCGGTAATGGGAAACGGTAGATGTCGCTTTTTAGCTTCGTATCTGTTTTCTCGGTTTTGGAGAAGTATGCGTATTTTCCTTTACGATCAACGAATATTCCACCTTCATCTTCCGTCGAATTAATCGATGGTCCCATGTTGATGGGTTTTGTCCATTTCCCATCTGTCAATAACTTGCTTACAAACAAATCATATCCTCCCAGTCCTGGATGACCTGTTGACATAAAATACATCGTTCGCCCATCCGGATGAATATATGGGCTCTCTTCATTTCCTTTTGTATTTATCACATCTCCCAGTGAAGTGACTTCTCCCCATTTTCCATTTTTATTCTCAATGTAATATAAATCCTTATTACCATTCCGCGCACTACTGAAATAAACCGTCTTCCCGTCAGGTGAAAAAGCTGCTTGAGACTCCCATGCTTCAGTATTTGTCACACCCATATATTTCCCTTCTGACCATTTTCCTTCTTTCTTTATACTGATATATAAGTCACAACTTCTGTATTGTCCTGGTGCATCACAACGCGTGTAAATCATATACTTCCCATTGGGTGAAATGGCGTGAGCGCCTTCGTTTCCATCAGTGTTTAACTCATTAACTGGCACAGCTTTAGTCCAGCCATCTGCTGTTAATTCACTTTGATAAAAGTCTTCTTGACTATTGACTCTACGCGTGAAAATAATCGTCGAATCATTCGTAGAAAGAACAGGTTTATATTCTGGAAATTCTTCACTATTTATATTATAACTCATCATTTCCAATTCTACAGGATCAGTATTTTCCATGATCATTTCTATATCTCTCAACTTGCTCAACCGCATTTGGGCAGTTTTTCTTTTCCTTTGTGAGATATCATTTTTTAAGTAAGTCTTTAGATTTGTTTTTTCGCAAGCATAATCTTCTTTTGCTTTACATATTCCAGCGTATACATTATACCATTCCGCTTCATAGTCTGGTGCTTGTTCAAGCGCTTCTTTTATTAAGGCTTCAGCTTTTTCATAATCTTTTTGGTAATATGCGACTCGACTTAGTTCAACTAGTGCATCAAGTAAGATGGGTTCTGAAGAAATGATTGCTTCTAGTTTTTCTTTCTTTTTATCTGCTTCTGTACGGATAGAAAGTTCTTGAGATTTTGTAAATTTCTTTGTTATTTTTTTCGAAGCATCTGGAAGTGTCACGTAAGTTTTTTGGGCGAAAGCCCCATTAATAAAAACCAGACTAAACACGATAACTAAGTATTTATGAAAAATCTTCATAGGAACATATTTATAAGAAAGGAGGAATTGTATACAGTTAAATAAAGCAAAAACCTGCTTATTTATTTTGTTTTTCTGTCGAACTTATGAAACTAGGGAAACTAGCACTTCCATAATGAGCGAACATTTTGGTATGTTCTATTTCTACGTCGAAGGTCTTGGCATATTCTTTCAAAAGAG
>CAZMKA010000007.1:46075-49586 GCA_964566605.1 uncultured Saprospiraceae bacterium
CTTAGGATAAAATGCGATATGTTTCACACTACCATCCGTATCCCAAAAAACGTTAATCCATATCTTCACTCCATTAATGTCAATTTCATTTTCAATGGCGAATTTTTCAAGACCCACGAGGAAACTAAGCCATTTCGAGTAGGCTTTATTCATGTCGTTTTTGCAAACAGACATAAGAAGGTCAGGGGATTCAGATATCATTTTGTTGTATTCCATTTCATATTCTCCAATCAAAAATACACTTGGGAGAGTATCAGATACTGATTGAGCTGTTATCTGTGGTAGATAACTAATGGTGATCAAGAAAATGCTTATAATGTACTTCAAACTTTTTTATCTAATGGTAAATATCGTAAAATCTTATAAATAAGTGAGTCATGAATCAACCTTAACGAATTTATTCTTGAATTACCTATTTTACATATAACTGATTTATTATTCTAAAAGACTCATTTTCAACAGAATTTTAAGGGTATTTTAACCTTGTTTGCATTTATTAATGGAAGGATATAAGGTTGATAGAATAATAGAAATTATGGATAAAGAACTAAAAATAGGTATTTAAGTGTTTTGAATGTAGCTTTTGTCTTTTTGTTAACGCATTCAGTAGAATGAAGTAGTATTAAGCAGAGTAATATTATATCTTTGACTTGTCGAATGCACTTTTTCACAAGTTAAAGACAAAACACTTTCTATGTATATTGATATTTTATTGGGCTTGACCCTTATTCTTGGTTTTCTATATGGTTTCTCTAAAGGAATCATAAAAACACTTTTTTCATTGGTTTCTATTCTTATAGGAATTATTGCAGCGATGAAATTGTCGCCATTAACGATTGTGGCTCTTGAAAGTCTTATTCCGAATAATACTCGATTAACATACATAGCAGGATTTATATTAACCTTTGTTATCGTTCTTGTTCTTATCCGTTTTATAGGGAATAAGCTGGAGAAACTAATGCAGAAAACAGGAACTAACTTCTTGAATAAATTAATGGGAGGTTCAGTAATGGCAGTTTTTTTCGGTATTCTTTATAGCGTAATTGTATGGTTTGGTAACGAAGCGCGTTTGATTTCTGAAACACAGAAAGATGAGTCTTTTACGTATTATTATTTAGAGCCTATTCCTGCTAAAGCGAGAGCGGAGGTAGAAACATTGAAACCGATTTTTAGAGAATTTTGGGATAAAACGGTTGACACATTCGAAAAGGTAGGTGAAAAAGGCACAGAGATTCAGCAACGTAACGATCCCCAAGAAATAGAAGTCGAAGATCAATAGAAGATTACCTATTTTTAAAATTAATAGATTACAAATATTAATTGGTCTTGTTCTAAATACGACGTATTAAATACTATTATAAGTAGATTTTATTCTTTGAATTTATATACATTTGGAATTCATTGTGAGTTGCTGTAAATATCAATAACTTCCACAATGGTTTTCAAAATTCTAGTATTATACTAGAATATTTATCTTTTAAAAATTCAAGATGCGTATTCAAAATCTCTTAAAAACCACTTTATCCATTAGCTTTATACTGTTTTTTTCTTTTTGGGCTGGAGCCCAAAAATTAGACTATGTGCAAGGTCAATTTATAGTTCAAATTGATGTAGATGAGCGAATTGATAATGTATTGCGAACGTTCGAATCAATAAATGGGTATTCGATTGAACTAGACGAAAGAGTAACCCCTGTTTTAAATGTATACACTGTAAATTACGATTACAATAAATATCGTGATGAAAAGGTATGGCGAGACTTATTGATGCACCCTAATGTAGAGGTTGCTCAACATAATCACTTTGTGGAATTAAGACAAAATATTCCCAATGATCCTGAATTTCCTAACCAATGGCAATATTTAAATATGGGTCAAGATGGAGGAACAGTGGGAGCTGATATTGACATGCCTGAAGCATGGGTTTATGCTACAGGTGGTGTAACAGCACAAGGAGATACAATCGTAGCTTGTATAATTGATGATGGAATTGATAACAATCATGGTGACATAGAACCGAATTTATTTTTGAATCATGCAGAGATTCCTGATAATGGAATAGATGATGATAACAATGGATTTATTGATGATTACCGAGGATGGAGAACCGCAACAGATAATGATAATGTATATACTGGTGGAGGACATGGAACTCCTGTTACTGGGATAGTAGGAGCCAAAGGTAATGACGGTTTTGGTGTAGCTGGAGTAAACTGGGATGTTAAATTAATGATTGTAAGAGGAGGAACTGGAGTTGAAAGTGAAGTGCTTGAAGCTTATTCATATCCTTTATCATTTCGAAAAAAATATAATGAAACGGACGGTGCAGAAGGTGCATTTGTTGTTTCTACGAATGCTTCATGGGGAGTTGATTTCGGTCAGCCTGATAATGCACCTTTATGGTGTGCGTTCTATGATACACTTGGTCAGGCTGGAATCTTAAATTGTGGAGCAACAATAAATGGAAATCAGAATGTTGATGTTATAGGTGATTTACCAACAGCATGTCCTTCTGATTACTTGATATCTGTAACGAACATGAATCGAAATGATGAAAAAGTTACAGGAGCAGGGTTTGGATTGGAAACAATAGATATAGGAGCATTCGGTCAACAAACATGGACAGTAACTGCAGGAGGTGGATTCGGTGGATTCGGTGGAACTTCAGGTGCAACTCCGCATGTTACAGGTACGATTGCATTAATGTATTCTTTGCCGTGTTCTAATCTTATTGAATTGGCAAAAATGGATCCGGGTGCTGCAGCTTTATTAATAAAAGAAGCTATTTATGATGGTGCTGACCCCAATGCTTCTCTTGAAGGAATAACAACTACTGGAGCACGATTAAATGTCAATAATACAATGGAACTTTTATTAAATCAGTATTGTGGAGATTGTGTTGCACCTTTCGATATTACAGCTGAATTCTCCATTGATTCTATTAATCTTTCATGGACTGGAACAGATACAACAAGTACTAATTTCAGATTTAGAATTTTAGGTGAGACGGATTGGAATACTTTTGAAGATGTAGGAACATCGTTTACAATTGATGATTTGATGTTGTGTACAGAATATGAATATCAATTGCAGAGTGTTTGTCCAGATACTTTAGGGGAATGGAGTATAAATAGAATATTAATTTCACCAGGCTGTTGTGAAAACCCAGCAGAGTTTTCAGGAGAATTAACTGATGATAATGAAGTAACTCTTGCATGGACAGAAGTCGAATATGCGCTTTCTTACAATGTGAGATATAAAGAAACAGCTTCAACAGACTGGATAGAAAGTAATACAACTGAACTTCTTTCTGTATTTTCAGATTTAATGTCTTGTACCGAATATGAATTCCAAATACAAACAGTATGTGAATCGGAATCATTAAATTATTCGGATAGTTATGTTGTATTCGTTCCGAATTGTGATGATCCTTGTTTTGAAATACCTTATTGTGAAATAGATGGATATAATTCATCAGAAGAATTTATAGGATTGGTTCAGATAAATGATTT
>CAZMKA010000008.1:0-1101 GCA_964566605.1 uncultured Saprospiraceae bacterium
TATTTAGTTTGGACCCTGAAAGTACAAGCAACATTTTACTTCTTAATGATGCAATCAAGCTTTACCCTAATCCAGCTTTTGATTATGCAACAATAGAAATCGATGATCAATACTATTCAAGTGGTTTGGAACTTGAAGTCTTTAAGATTACTGGAGAAAAACTTAGTTCTTTTAAAAATATCGATAGAATAACAAAGCTTGACATCCAACAATTTTCGGCAGGAATTTACATCGTAAAAGTTACAGGAAAAGAGTTTATTTCTGAACAGCGTTTGATTGTGAAGAAATAGAAACTATGTTCTTCTATCACACTAGAAGCACTATTACATAACGTAAAGTTTGGTTTTAATATCTTTATAAGTACAATTTTCTAATCCAGACTTTTCCTTTGGCTCTTCTAAAACATTAGGTCTAAGAATAAATTTTAATGTTTTCAAGAAAAAAACCAAACCTTCCTGAACAGCCGATTTGAATGGGTGGATCCAAAATTTATTTATTGAAATACTTTTTATACGTCCACCTTCTAGGAAAAAACCCAATCAATAATGCTGGATACATCAAAATATTCAGTATTCCATTTCCGCAACCATATTCAATGTCGTCAACGATTTCGCTTTCGTTTTCACTAATTCGACGAACAATATGTCTATGTTTCCAAGTCTTTAACGGGGGTGGAACAACACGACCTTCATCTACAAAATAAGCTTCATTCTCATCAAAACCATGATCCGTAATATCACTTATCCAATCCTTGTTAACAGGAGGTTTAAATCTTATATGCACCTCATCGCCAGTTTCTGAACCAGTAAACTTTTTCAGCTCTATAGGTGGAAAAGGTGGGGCTAATGCCAAAAATAAATCTCTGTCGAATTTTGACATTACATCCTTATAATTGCCGTTTACCTTAGTACGAAGAATTAATTTCATCTGTTATTTTTTGGACGCGAATCACGTCTTTTCAGTATAACAACTGAGAGCTTTTATGTTTCATGCTATGAAAGAATAGTTTTCAATTCGCCCTCATTCTCCTGCTCTTATTCTGAAAAAAGAAGAACAATACTGAGACTAATTTATTATCTGTAGTAAAATTTGCTGCGGTAC
>CAZMKA010000008.1:1111-47838 GCA_964566605.1 uncultured Saprospiraceae bacterium
CTTTGTCTACCCTCTAAATTCTCCCTAAACTGTATTCGAGACCTAAATTTGCCCCAGATTTAATAACCAAAAAATTATCGCTATGCCAAAGCACTTTATTAAATTATGGATAACATTCGTATGCATAATTTCAATTACTACTACTCTCTCTTCACAACTCGAAGAGTCTGAATTTTACTATGGATTTCACTCAGGTGCAACATACTCCAGAATAAGTGATATTCAAACTACCTTAATTCGCCCTATTTTCCCAGAAGGAACATACTCAGCAAGAAGTAATCGTAACTATGGATTTACAGCTGGAGCTTCAGTTTTCTATCGCTTCAAAAAATCAAAATTTGCCATTCAACCTGAAATCGCTTACACTGATCTCGGAGGCCAATTTTATTATGAAGATATCGAGGACTTTAATTACACCCTTGACCTCACTTATAATTACCTATCCTTTTTTCCCAAGATTAAATACTATCTCGCAGGAGGTTTAAACATTACAGTTGCTCCACAACTAAATCTTATCATTAATAAATCGAGATTAACTTATGTATCAAATAAACCTGACTTAGGTCCGGATTTACAAATCCAACAAAGCCTTCGCCAAGTCTTAAAAGGGAATAGTATAGCTTCTGTAAGTGCAGGAATAGGATACGACATACCTATGGGACTTTATGCCCATTTCTCCTATATACTGGGAATTACAGATTCCATGGAGACCTTAGCTAACGGCTTTTACTTTATTGAAAATGTCAATAGGCTTTCAGCATACAAGTTGACTATTGGCTATCACATTCCATTTTACAATTAATAGCATGAAACAATTATTCTACATCATCCTTACAGCTTGTATAACTACTTCTGTAACGGCGCAGGAATTTTGGGTTAAACCCAAAAAGGTAGCTGATAAATGGTGCTTAACCGAAGTATCTAACGGTGAAATCCACTTTTGTGAATCAACTGTTTTTATGCAAAATTTCAATCCTGTTATTTCGCTTAGCAATCATAAACTCGATTTTGCTTTAGTCAAAAACAACATGCTGAATGTATACACTGTATATAAGACAGAGGAAAATAGTCTTGAACAGTTTATATGGGGACTTTCTTCAGGTGATCAACAAAATCAAGTCTTTACGAATTATCGACATGCAAATCTTGAGGCTGGAAAGTTTATGAATTTTATTGATTACGCTCCTGGCAGTTTTTATCTATCAAATTTTGTTGATCAAAAACTAACAGAATCCGATGCAAAACTTAATCTGGGTGGAACGGCACAAAGACAAGATTTACCTTTAAAAGAAAGCTCAGCTGAAATCGCTGAAATGATTGTCTTTGACCAACCTCTTAGCCCTATAGCTAAAAACATGTTGGAGACAAGCTTAGCATTAAAATATAGCATCACACTTGCCCCACTTACCAACTATTTTCTTGAAACTAATCAAATTCCACTTTGGGATGCTCAAGCTAATGATGAGTTTCATCACAACATTGCAGGAATTGCTAAAAACGATAATTTACTCCTGTACCAAAAACAATCTAAATCAAAAGTTGAAAATGGTTATTTAGCAATTGGGCACCACGTAATTGCAGAGACTAATGCATTAAACAATTCGTCTTTCTCTGCTAACCAGTCGCTTTTATGGGGAGATAATCAACAGTCGATAAGTTTTTTGGAAGGCAACGAAGGAATGTTGTTTATACAACGCAACTGGAAAATCGAAAACAAAGCTTTTGTGAATGAAGCATTCGATGTTGAAATGCAATGTGAAAGTATAAGTAAGCAAATTCCTGAAGGTCATAGCCTTTGGATGAAAATCCAACAAAATAACGAATGGAAAAGATATGCAGCTGATGAAAACAAGTTTAATAGTGTAAACTTTTTTGACGGAAGTCAAACTGTTTCATTTCTACATGCACCTGAAACTTGGGCTGATATTACTATTCAACAAGCTGATTGTAGCAATGGAAAAACAGCAATTGTGGATGTTGAAATCATAGGCTTAAGTGCACCTTTTTCTATTCGTTTAATAAACTTCGAGACTAACGAAGAAATTCATTTTGACAATATTCAAGAACAATCAAAACGAATAGAAAATCTAGATGCTGGAAAATATTCAATAAGGATTTTCAAAGACAGTAAAATTGCTATTGAACAACAAATCAACATCACTGATTCTAGTATTCCCGAAGTACAAATTGCTCGTCATTTTGTATTCGATAGTAAGGAAAATAGCACAGTTGATGCTTCTTATGCAATTGATGGAAACTGGAATTACGAATGGATAACTCCAAGTAATAAAATAATTAACGGTTCTATTATCGATTTCAATGAGACAGGCATTTATTGGTTAAAAATTTATGGCGACGCATGTAGTTCTTGGACATCTATTCATGTGGATATCGTAGTGAATAATATTCGCTCTGTTTTACTCTATCCTAACCCTAGTCCAGATGGGAATTTTAAAATCAAGCTAGAACTTGAAAATCCTTATGAAACAGAAGTTTTGATAAGTAATGCACTTGGAAATCCAATTCTCAGAAGGAGTTATAAAGGAGCTTACATCATTGAAGATTCCTTTCGATTATTTCACAATGGAATATACTTTGTGACTGTAAAATCAGCTTCATCTATAAACACCAAAAAACTGATTGTTCAATACCCTTAATTTGAAAACAATGAAATATATAATATACTTTTTAATGTTACTATCTGGATCCGTCCACGCTAGTGTTTTAGACACAGTCCCTCAAACCATGAATATAGGACAAGTATCTAGTACTTGGGAAGGTCCTGAATATGCAGATGCGACAGATGGCATTGTATTTATGCAAACTCCTAAAGCAAATGTATCAGGAAATGCATCGATGGAATTCCCTATTAAATTACCTCAAGGAAGACAAGATCTACAACCTGCATTAAGTATCATTTATGATTCTGAAGAAACATCTTCTTGGTTAGGATATGGATGGAATTTAAGCCTATCTTCTATTAACTTGGATACAAGATGGGGTGTTCCACAATATTCAACCGAAGTAGAAAGTGAAATTTATCTACTTGATGGAGAACAAATGGGTCCTGTATTTCATCGAGCAGCTGAATATCCTCGTGAAGCTGATAGAAACTTTGTATTACGTCAAACAACGGAATTTCAAACCATCATTCGACATGGTGACTCGCCTTCGAACTATTGGTGGGAAGTTCAAGAAACTGATGGTATTAAAAAATTCTATGGAGGAACACCTGAAGGAGGAATGAGCACAGCTCACGTACTTTCTTCCCCCAATGGAATTGCACGATGGTTGTTAATGAAAACCATCGACTCAAATGGAAACAACATTCTTTACAACTATCAAAAAATTAATGGAGTAACTGGCGTGAATATCTATCCCGCTAACATAGTTTTCACAGGTCACGATGACAGTCCTGGTAAATATTCCGTTAATTTCTCGCTACTTGCCGCTCCTCGTGCAGATATATCAAGCTCTGGTCGTCTCGGATTCCTTACTTCTCAAGAACGTCTACTCGCTCGTATAGAAGTCCTTTATGAAACCCAGCAAATTCGAGCATATACTTTTGAATACACCACAGGACCATTCGGCAAAACGCTACTTAATGCTTTTCAAGTCCTCGATGCCAACAACGAATTTTTCTATGACTATAATTTTAATTATTACGACGACTTAACAACTAGTGGTTCTGCTTATGCCCCCGAAGTTAATTGGCAAGTGCCCAAAGACAATATTGCAATAACTAATATTACCGGAAATATCGATGGATTTAACGGAAAACCTACTCTTCTAGGAAGTGCAAATAGTCAGTCCGCAGGTTTCGAATCTTCTGTAACTGTTGGTTTTGTTGCTCCTCCGAATACCAAAGATTTTACTGTTGGACCTACAGGTGGTTATTCAAATAATACAAGTACAGGAATAACCGCACTTGTAGATATGAATGGTGATGGACTACCCGATAAATTATGGAAAGAAGATGGTGATCTCTACTATCGACCGAATCTCTTTGCTTCTGCTACTCAAGGATTCGGTTCGAAAATTAAAATAGAGGGAATTTCTAATTTTAGTCATTCTTCAACGAACTCATGGAATTTGGGTGCAGAAGTTAATGTGCCTCCAGTTTATGCAGGCTATGCTCATGAAGAAGGTACTACAAAAACAACAACATATTTTATTGATTTTAATGGTGATGAATTAATCGATATAGTTAATGATGGTAAAGTTTTCTTTAATTATCTAAATAATGACATCCCTACTTATACTGAAGATGTAGGACTAACACCTAGTATAATATATAAGGGAGAAGCACTTGATCCTTCAATTATTGAATTTGATCCAGCCGAACAAGCTGAGCGAGAAGAAATAAATCCATTACATGATGCTGTTCGAGTATGGCGTGCTCCATATGACGGAACAATAAATATTAATGCTCCTGTCCAATTAATAGAAGATAATTCTACTCCTTCTCAAGAGTATTCATTAAAAGACGGCGTACGTGTTAGTTTACAAATTGAAAACGTAGAATACTGGTCTCAAGAAATTGCAGCTGATGATTTCACCGTTTATACACCTACGAATGTAACTGATGTTAATGTAACTGCTGGAGATCTTATTTACTTCCGAGTTCATTCCATATACGATGGTCTATATGATGAAGTTTCTTGGAATCCTACAATAGTTTATTCTAATAATGACTACCCTACGCCCGACAATCAATCTACTTTCGTTTTCAATGCCGAGAAAGATTTTATTCTTTCTGAAAAAAAGAACTTACTTCTTAATCAGAATGGAACAATAGAAATAAAAAGTAAAGTTGTAAAACCATTTCTCAGTGACGATATCAGCTTGGTAATAAATGGTATTCACGAGCAAGAATGGCTTATTGACATGAATGATGTGGTTGATAGTACGTGGACAATTTCTGGAATTCAAGTAAGTCAAGGAGATGTCCTATCCTTTAAAACAAGCTCTGAAAGTAATGTTGCCTGGGAGAAATTAACGTGGGAACCCATGGTTATTTATACCTCATTAGATGATGGATCAGCTACTGAAGATGAGGATGGGGAACCGCTTTATTCATCTTGTGGAACAAGTTTAAATGAAGGCTTTTTCTTTAATAAAAGTATAGGTCGACCAGTTGCATTAGGAGATACAGATTCTGTTTCTATATCCATAGATTTTGTTCAAGAATTATTTATAGATTACTCGGTAAGTATAAAATTAAAAGGAGCTATTGATAGCACAATGAATATTCCCTTTGTAGGATTTGAATTTGATTGGAAATTGGGTGTTGAAAATTTTGATTCAATCTATGTTGATGTGTTATTTACTAAACCAGGTAATGGTTTTAATCTTGAGATTGAATCCAGCACAATAGCTACGGATGAAATCTCTGAATTTGATGTTGTTGGATTATGGGAAAATCTAGATTATAAAGAAGGTCAATATGGAAGTATGTATAGAGGTTGGGGACAATTTCTATATAACGGAAATGATGGGCGTGGTTTTCAAGAGATTCTGCTTAGCGAACTTGAAATTGACGAAGATGAAGTAGCAAACGATACACTTCAAGTAGACGAAAATTCAGAAAATACAGATTTAGAAGGTACAGGTAATAACGGCGAATTAATCGTTGCGATGACGTCCGACCCAAAACTAATGGCATGGCGAGGGTCGGATGAATTCGCTTTTGTTGCTTCTAGCACCATGGGTTCTAGTAGAAAAGGCGAAAAAAATGTATCTCCTAATTCCTTTAACGCAGGCTCAGGCGATAAATTTACTTCTCCTGAATTAATAACAAAATATTCCAGTGATGGAGGATATGGAGGTCTCGGAGTTCCTGGGACTGGAATTGCTGGAAGTGCAGGATTAACTGCAGCCACCTCTTATAGTGTCCTGGATGTAATGGATTTTAACGGCGACAGATATCCCGATATAATTAGTGAAAATTCGATACAATATTCTAATGTAAGAGGCGGATTAAGCTCAGTGAAACAGTCTTATGAATGGGGGATTCATGAAGCTTATAGTGAAGCATATTCTATTGGCTCAGGCTTAAGTACCCCTAGTTCAAGTCCTAAAAATGCAGGAGCATCAGCTGGAACTGGCAGTAATAAAAAAACTTCTAGAGTTAAACAAAAAGGAAGGTCAAATGCAAGTAAGGCAAGAAGTTCTTTTGAATCCGCATCGGAGGCAGTAGGTCTTTCTGCCAGTTTCGGAGCCGATAAAGATAGGTCGGTTCATACTTTTTTAGATATTAATGGTGACGCCTTGGAAGATAAAATATGGGAAAATGGCGATGTTGCACTGAATCTTGGTTACTCCTTTGCCCCTATTCAAAATTGGGGATTTGATACGATAAGAAGTGGAAGTGCAACTGATTTTGGTGCAGGTGTAGGTATTAATATTAGTAATGGAAGCTTTTTAGCAGGCGTAAGTGCTACAAAAACATTTAATTCAAGTAGTGCAGGATTTGTAGACCTTAATGGTGATGCTTTACTAGATATAATTGTTTCTTCAGACCCTATTATGGTTCAATTCAATACAGGAAATGGTTTCACAGATCCTGTAGAATGGTTGGATAAGGAACAATGGGATACTGGTGAATCCTTAGGAGAATCAGTGAACGCGGGTTTTTCATTTCCATTGATTTTCTTTTGGTTTAAAATAGTATTCAATTTTCAAGCATATATTGGACAAGGAACTGGAAATATTTATGAAGCATTCCAAGATATAAATGGTGATGGTTTTCCTGATTTCATTTCAGCTGAAAATAGTGATGACAATCTCAAGGCGCGGTACAGTAACATAGGTAGAACTAATTTATTAGAATCTGTAGAATATCCTTTTGGGGCTGAACTGACGTTGGATTATGAAGTGAAAGGTAATAATGTTAATCTTCCATATTCTAAATGGACATTGAATGAAATCATAATGTATGATGGAGTCGATGGAGATGGAAGCGATTATTCCCAACAAACCTTTGACTACTCGAATGGTTTTCACGATAGACATGAACGCCAGTTTATAGGTTTTGAAGAAGTCGTAACTAATTTTCATACGGGTGATCTTGTAAATAAAAAATTAGTTCAGAAATATCAAGTCGACAATTACTACACTAAAGGATTAATTACTTCAATTGAATTATATGACGAAGCAGATCGACTACATAAATCCATTACTTATGATTACGAATTGAAAGATATTGAAACAGGCATTATTTTGCCACCAGAATATATCTCAACAGACGATGGAATGCTTTTCCCTGCTCTTAGTAAACAAACAAATTTTTTCACTGAAGGTATGGACAATATAAGCACGGAAGAATCTTATACTTTCGAATATGATCTTTGGGGAAATATAATTAAACAGCATGAAACCGATAGCAATGGGTATTCTAAAGAATCACGCTGGACTTATCTAGAGGATTCAGGAAATGGTATTAAAAATAGGATTTCAAAAGAACAAATTTTGGGCGTAAGCCAATTGTTAAGTGAGATGGAAAAAGAATACGATGAACGAGGAAACACAACTGAAATACGTTCTAAAATCGATGATACTAATGCAGCTATAACAAATATGGAATATGATAATTTTGGAAATCTTACTAAAATTATAAAGCCTGAAAATTATAAAAATGAGCGCTTAGAAATGTCATTTACATATGAAGGTGAATTGAATCAATATCGAATTCAGTCACAAGACAATTACGGTTACAATGAAGAGTATCAATATGAATTTTTGTTTGGTTCAAAGACTTCTTATACTGATAAAAATGGACATGTTACAATATATGGGGTTGACCCCAAAGGCCGCCCTGCGTTTAGTCTGAATCCAATGGATGCCGAAAATGGGCATAGTTATAGTAAGCAATATAGTTATGAGCTAAATTCTGACGTTGCATATGCTATATGCGCTGTAAAAAATCCAGAAGGTGAAGACATTGTTAGTTATGCTTTCTTCGATGGTTTACAGCGTATGATTCAAAGTAAACAAGTGGCGATAACTTCCAATGGAAATATTGAAAAATTAGTATCAATAGTCTCGGGCCAAAATGCTGTAGATTCACTTGGTCGAGTTGTAAAAGAATACTTAGAAATCGAGGAATCTATTAATATGATTTCAATATATAATCAGGATACAAGTATCATCCAACCAATAAAGTATGCATATGATATCAATGATCGTATTAATAGTATAGAACACATAGATGGTGGAAAAACAACGCTTGAATATTCACTTCAAAACAAGGATAACAATGTACTTTTTCTCGCTAATCAAACTAATCCCAATGGTCTAATAACTGAATATTATTTTTCTGTTCGTGAGGAACTTATTGCAGAAAAAATGATCTTACCCGGAGAAGAAAGTGAAACAAAATACCTGTATAATGAGATTTCAGATATTCTTGAAATTACACATCCATCAGGAAGTAAAACTTTTTACACATATGACCTTCTTAGTACTAGATTAACCGTAGATATACCTGACGCTGGATTAACAGAATTAGTCTATGATAGCGCAGGAAATCTACTCAAAAAAATCACAGCTAATATACGCGATGGGTTACAAGAAAATGCTTCCATCCGATACACTTATGATAAAGAGCGATTATTAACTATTAACTACCCTAAGAATTTTCAAAATAAAGTAGAAATTCATTACGGATCGCCGGATGCATTGTTTAATAGAGCAGGAAGAATATGGTTGCAAGAAGACGGAACTGGTGGACGAGAATACTTTTATGATGTGTTTGGTAATGTTACAAAAGAGATAAGAACAGTTATTATCAATCGAAGTGAAATCTTTACTTATGTTACAGAATTCGAACATGATGCCTTAAATCGGGTTACTAAAATTATTTATGCTGATGGTGAAGAGCTTAACTACTTATATGATGATACTGGAAGATTAAATAGAATATTAGGAAAGAAAAGCGATGATGAATATGTTTACATGGATAATATTCATTACGACTTTTATTTGGAACGTATAAAATTCGAATATGGTAATGGAGTCATAGAAGGAATGACATATGATGATAAAGGAAGAGTAGATGGACATGATCTTCAGCACAACAATGAAATAATACTCGATGAAAGCTATTCTTATGATCTTGAAAACCAAATCATAAGAAATGTAAATAGTTTTTCAGATTCATTTCTAGGCGCTTATGAAAAGAACAATGTCTATGATGAAAAAGGAAGATTAGTGGCTTCAGATGGAAAATGGAATAATATAAACTCATCAAGTTCATATCAATCGATCTTTGAATTTAACCCGAATAATTCCCTATCCTTAAAAGGACAAGAAGTGTTGGTAAATGATGTTCAAGATAACATCCGAAGTAGGACTTTTGACTACGCATATGAAAACCCAGCCTATCCATCAAGACCATCTTCTGTTGCAGGTCGAGATTATTATTATGACCTAAACGGAAATTTGAGTTTAGTAAGTAGTGGAACAGTATTTGATTTTTCACAGTATGTTTATGATGAAGAAAATAGACTTATGGGAGCATCTGAAAATGGAAGTACAAGCTTATATACTTATGATGCGTTTGGAAGGCGAACAATTAAAAGTCAAGGTAGTATTCAAGGTATATTCATTAATGGAGCGCCAGCTGGTTTAGTTGAACACTTGATTGATTATAGAGTAGATGTGAGTCCGTACTTCACAGTTTTCAAAAACGATTACCGCAAACACATTTTTATTGATAACTTGAGAGTACTGTCTAAAATAGGAACAGGTGTTTTCCAAACTAACATATCGGATGTTCCAGAAATAACAGCTGGTGGAATAGATTATAAAGCACGAATCCAAGCTTACGAACAACAAATTCTTGAATACTATGCCTCTTTAGGAGTCCCTCCTGGACCACCAACTTTGTTGGCTATTTTGGGTCAACCCGAAATAAATCAAGTAGGGTTCGGCGATATAGATTCGAATAATCCATACGAAATTGCACCACCAAATTGGCCAGTACTAAATGAGCCTGACTCGCTAGGACCTCCAGGTGCACCCGTTTTTTATGTTCAAGATGGCACAACAAATGAAACCGTAAAAGCAGGATATAATTTTATAAATGGTGGCTTAACTAAAGAGTTAGAGCAATTCTACTATCATTACGACGTCCAACAAAACGTGAACCTTGTTTCTGGTTCCGATGGTAAAGTGAGACAATATAAAATGTATTTACCAAGCGGTGAAATATGGGTGCGGGATCACATTACTATAGACTCTTCTGACTATTCCTTTGCAGGATTATTATATGATGAAGAAACAGGAATGTATTATATGGGTGAAATATATTACGACCCCGTAAGTAATGTAGAATTAAGTGTAGACAAGAAAGCTCAAACATTCGGGGAAGAGACAACGCTTGCGGGAATAGAAGGAAATCTATACTATGATTATGCCGATTTCCAAGATAATGTTTCCTTCGATTTACAGATTATCAATTCAGAAAAACCTAATCCGTTCATAGCACCTAAAAGTGGAATTGTGGACGAACCAGACATAGATGATGAAGACGATGACGGTGAAGATGCTAATCAATTTACCAGAAAGTATAATGCATTTACCAAAAACAATGTTGAAGCTTTTACGACGTCCGAACTAAAAGAAAAAAGAAGAGAAGAAACACTTTCGCCAGGAAGTGAAAACAGTCAAACTTTTGCGGAAGCATTTGAAGCATTCGAGGAACTGAATTTACAGAGTCCTCAAGGTGTAAATCCCAATAATGATCAAGAATTTCAGGGAATTGTTAAAAAGGCAAGGCAAATGAAAGCTAAAAAGAAAGATCAGGCAAGGCGTAAAGCGAGCAATAAATTAAAAGTAACTTTTAAAGCACCTAAATAATCAATTGAATTAGTACAGTGGATTTATATCTACTGTACTAATTTTTTAAATATCATTAAAATAAGAGAATCAGATTATCTAATTTCTCCTCATTATCAAGGCTTAATTTTTTGCGTAAACGGTAACGTGCCTTTTTAATTCCAGCCGGAGTAATATTTAGAATATTAGCAATTTCCTTTGATGATAAATTCATTTTTATCAAAGAGATTAATCGTAAATCATTAGTAGTTACTGAAGGATACTTTTCTAGAATTCGCTTATTGAATCCAACGTGCACTTGTTCGAATCTTGTTTTAAAACTTTCCCAAACTTCTTCATCATTTTGATTGAATTGAATGGTATTAATTAAAGATTGTAGTGATTTTCCGTCGTTCGCATTCTTATTAATTGATTCTATATCAGTTTTAAGATTTTCGAGAAGTTCATTCTTTTGAGCAAGTTGTAATGCGAATACCGTAAGTTCTTGTTTCTTCGATTCAAGAGCTTTATTAGTGAATGATATTTCTTGATCGAGTTTGGCTTTTTCAACTTTACTGCGCTTCGCTCTTTGTGAAAAATAAATCCATAAGGCAATCAGTGAAATAAATAAACTTGCAAGTGCTAAAAGTAACGCAAGTTGTCTGAGTTTATCTGATTTCTTTTGTTCTTGTAGTATAACAATTTCTTGCTCTTTCTTTTCCGTTTGATACTTTTTCTCTAGTTCTTCAATAGCAAGGGCTTTTTCATTTCCTAGAATAGAGTCGTTCATCTCATGGTACCTTTGATAAGAGCGGAAAGCCTTATTGTAATCCCCCATTTCATCATAGATTTCAGAGAGGGTAAGATGATCATTAATCTCTTTTTTCTTCAGTTCAAGGCTTTGAGAATTCTCTAAAGCTCTTTGGGCGTAAGCCAATGCTTTATTGTACTTTCCTTTGATTCTATAAATATTTCCGAGTCTTCGATATAATATCCCAGGAAATCTTTTTTCACCTTCATTCTCTGCTATCTTTAGTGCTTTTAAGAACCATACTTCTGCCTCATCGAATTTATCAAGTTGGACAGAAGCATTTCCTAAGCCTTCGTAAATACCAGCTAAATTATTCAATTGACCATGTTTTTCATAATAAGCCATACATTCCTGCATAATTTCAATTGCCTTAGGAATGGAATCAAAATCGGTTCTAAGATTACTAGTTAGTAGATCCTTTACTGAAATATATGAATCTTCATCACCTAACTCATCATAAATCTTCATGGCTTTATAGATATAAGCATTGGATTGTTCAACATCTTTTATCTCCCAAAATATATTACTAATATTCCAATAAGATGCAGCGATTGCTTCAGGAGCCACACCCAAAGAATCTTTTATTCGAAGAGACTTCATTTGGTTTTCCAATGCTAAATCAAGTTGTCCAAGATTTTGATTACAAATAGCTATATTATTCAGTATAGCACTTACCCGCTCCAAGTTTCCTAATTTTTGATACTGCGAAATAACATCTTCAAAAAGTGACTTAGCTTTTTTATATTCTGATATATTAGAATAGTAAACAGCATTAATATTTGCTGCATAAGCAATAAGCGAAGGATCACCAATCTCATCAGCTAGCTTGATTTGGTCATCAATATATGTACGTGACAACTTAAGATCCTTCTTAAATAATTCAATAATGATTTTTGTGTTATTGTGAAACATATTCGTATCACGTGACTCAAATTGAATGTTCAACATGGAATCAAGATCCGATTGACTGAATAAATTAGAAGAGGTGGTAATAAAAATGAACCCGACTAGTAATTTGAAAAATGTGGATGATATTATTTTCAATTTAATCATGTAAAAGATTTTTTGGAGAGTTAAAGTTAGATATAATACAATTACGTTTTTAATTTGCCGTAATAAAACAATAGGGTTTTCAAAAGAGAGAACCAAAACTTAATAGTTTATATGGGCTCTTTGGGACACACACTCTTTGCCTTTATTTTATGATAGCCTGAGCTATCATGAGAATTTCTAACAAAGTAGTTACTTTTATAAACTTGAAAATATGTGAAATTCTAAGGAGAAATGGTATAAAGCATTAAACTGTTGAGTATTTTCGACGAAGAATATTGAATACCATTTCTATTTTTTGAATTCATTTATGCTTCTTAATAATTTTGGGCTTTCGCCCAAATTTCTATAAATTAAGCCAATAAGAACACTTTAATACGATTGCCCTATTTCGCTGTCCAATGTCAATATAATTCGGAGAACCGTTATCGATATCAGTGAAATAATTGTCTGTATACACTATAAATAAATCTGAAACAGGTGCAAACCTGTATTGAAACCGGATGTTCAAATTAGAGTTTTCACTTTGACTATTATACTGTAATGCACTGCTCAAAAATATTTTCTTCGTAAAAGAAACATCTACCCGTGGACCAAAAAGTATTGTCGATCGATAAGTATCCAAGTAAGGCATATCAAATACATTATAACCAAAATTTAAGAATAAGTTTACATACGGTTGAATTCTGTAATTCAATGTTCCTCGTGCTCCGTAACGCAATCCGGTATAGTATTCTCCTACTGTGATATTCGAACGAAGATTTAAGTTTTTACTTCTATCGGAATTAAATGACAACTCAACATTCGAAAAACGAAAAGCATTTCCTCCTGGTAATTCCACAGATTCTGTACCGGTAGGATCCCAACTATCTGTCAAGAAAACATAATTATTTTGGAAACGGAAACTTACTCGCGCATTGTTGACATAATCCAAGTCCAATCTCAAATTGATTATTTGATCAGTTAAATCAAACTGCTCGTTGTATAAACCAAAATATGAAATAGATGGTGTGATTCTATTGAGTTGCCTATCTGGTTGGTAGAAAAATAAATCGACTCTCGGACGAATTCTATAAAACCCTACTCTCGGAATAAATCCTACTTGAGCATCATAAGCACTTCCCACGTATTGATGATCCCATCGCACATTCACCCTTCTTGTTAAGTAACTTAAATTAAATCCATGTGCCCACGGTGAACCTTCTGCTGCTGAATGTGAAATCGATCGATGCAAATAACTTTTACTCGTCCATTTATTATCACTTGTTGCTATATTCAAATCCATTCCAAGCACACGATTATATGGATCTTGAGCATCGAAATCTCTATTAATCACTGCATCTTTATTAACTGCAATAAAACCAATATTACTTCGCTTCCAAAATTTATACTGCGTTGAAAGCACGCTGAAGTTATATCCCGCTGTATTCGCAGCAGGGTCACTTGCAGTTACCATATTCAACGCTCCTATCCTTAGATTCTCGTTGACTTTTCCACTCAATCTCGCTCCTCCAAAAATAGTATTCAACACATTTTCCTCAGTCAACGTGTCTTGAGAAATACCTATTCTCCTTGAGAAAAATGGATTAGCATTCTCCGCTCCATAGTCACTAAATAAATCCGCATTCTCTAGAAAAAACTGCCTCCGTTCTGGAAAAAATATCTCAAATCTTGACAAATTTGTTACCTGCTGATCTACCTCTACTTGACTAAAATCAGGATTTACCGTTAAGTCAAGATTTAAACCTGAACTCACCCGTACTTTTGCATCTCCTCCTATCCCCGACGTTCGACTCCATTCTCCTGTATCCTCATAATCAACATTAGCTCCAGCTGCAACAAATGGAATGAGTGAGAACTTTTGGGTCTTTGAAACTGGGGGTTCTTTCCAGTTCATTTCTCCCATAAATGCTAAATTTATTATCCGCTGATTACGTGGAATTCTCACCCATGTTGAACGTTCATTAATCTGTGTATCGAATCTATAAACATTAATTCTCCAAGTTGAAACATCCGAGTTGAAACGTAAAATAGATAATGGAATTGCCATTTCTGCTATCCATTTATCCTCATAAATCTGAGCATCACATATCCACTTGTTATCCCAGCTCGTACTAAAATTAGAAAAGTCTGCTCCTCCCCCACTTATTAATCCTTCTCTTTGCACTCCTTTGGGATTTGTACCAAACATGAATGCATTTATACGGTCATTAAATGGATCAATCAATACAGTTATATTATCATTTCCTCCTGCTCGAAAATCTCTCTGCAATGAAGGAATTACATATTTGTCTGTTTTCGCATGACATATCGCTGCTATATAAAGTGTATTATCATCTGCTGCAAACTTCAATTCAGTGTTCAGTTCTGCTGCAATGGAATCATTCGGAGCATATTGCCAAAAAGGAGATGAACTAGGAATGTCTTCCCAAAATTCCTCCAAGACACCATCAATTTTCACTTTTACATCAATAGGATAAACATCAACGCTTTTTAGCTCTTCCTGCCCCCACAGAGAAACTGATAATAAGAAACAAACAATTGATAAGATGTGTCTCACTTAATATTCAATTTGAAATTATAAACTTTAGTTTGCTCTTTTTTCTTGGGAGCTTTTGGTACGACTGTTTTAGTAGTCACATAATTATACTGAACCGTTCTTATTTTGGGAGGAATAAATTTCGTTGGTTTCTGCTTTTTTGGTTTCGGAAGCTTGAACTTAATTTGGATAGTTTTATGAAAAACAACCCGAACTTTTCGTGTTTTCTCAACTTCGAATTTCAATAACCGAACAATTCTATCTGCCTCTTCGTCACATCCATATCCAACACCAGATAGTATATAAGTATTGAATACATTCCCTTTATAATCGATATCATACTTAATTCGCACAATACCTTCTTTTTTCAATTCGAGTGCTTCTTGCGGATATTTCAATTCTTTAGAAATGAACTCACGCATAGCTTTTAATCCACCAGGATAAACGGGTTTGTTTATAAAATGTTTTGGCTTTCGTTCTCTTTTCACAGGACAAAGTTACGGCTTTATCATGAAAGATTACAGGGCGAATGGAGTACCTTCTGATGCAAAAGATGCTTCTTGATAAAATTGCCTTAGGAAAGACAACATAAACTCGTGTCTTTGGTCAGCCATCGCTTGTCCTGTGTTGGTATTCATAAGATCTTTTAAGAGTAATAATTTCTCATAAAAGTGATTGATGGTAGGCGCACCGCCTTTTTTGTATTCCTCTTTCGACATGTTCAATTGAGGGGAATGATTCGGGTCAAACAATAGACTTCCTTTGTGTCCACCGTAGTTAAATGTTCGTGCTATACCTATTGCACCAATGGCTTCTAGGCGATCAGCATCTTGAACAACTTGAAGTTCTAGAGAATTAAAATCACTATTCTTATGACCACCTTTAAATGAAATATTTTCTATGATTTTTACTACATGATCGATAATTGAGTCTTCACAGTTTTGAGATGTAAGGAACTCTCTAGCAATACGAGGGCCTATTGTTTCATCTCCATTGTGAAATTTGGAGTCAGCGATATCGTGAAGTAAACTAGCTAATTCAATAATCGTAGGATTTCCACCTTCTATCTTCTGAATGCGTATGGCATTTTGCCATACTCTATACGTGTGCCAATAATCATGTCCTCCTTCAGCGGAAGAAAGAGATTCTTGAACGTATTCATGCGTAGAACTAATAATAGATTTAATATTAATCATATGGATTCAATCTTACTGCTTTATTTCCTGAATACTTGATATTTCAATTCTACTCTGAAGAAAGTACGTATAGTTTTTCTCGGAATTCGCTTAGCACCTCACTTAGTTCAGTAGGTAAGTTGGTACCATAATTATAAGTAGCTGCAAAAATTGTATTATTATGTGGCATATAATTAAGGTTTGCAGCATAGGCAATATCCCCGCCGTCATGACCATACGCATGTACGTCATCATCAAATAAATATCTCTGTTGATCGTGAATTGCACCTATACTTGATCTCCACGTTCCACTATTGCTAAAACGCATACTTTCGTAAATCAAATTAAGATTCTCAGGTGTTATCAATGTCTCCTCTTTTAATAGAGCGTTAATAAATGTGTGTAAATCTAAAACATTAGAATATACACCTGTATAACCATTACCACTTCCTGGGTTTAATTGGGAAAGGTTTTGAATATCACCTCCATCATTATGAAAATCCAAATAACCTTGAGCTAAAAATTCACTTGGAAAATCACTTTCATAATCGTAATAAATAGTGCTAGTCATACCAAGTGGGTCATAAATTCTAGACTTCAGTAAATCTTCGTGTTCTTGTCCAGTTACAGCATCAATGATCATTCCTACTAACAGCGTGTTTGCATTCGAATAACTTACTTCATCTCCTGGTAATCCAGTTGCACTTTTCCCTTCAAAAAACGGTATAATTTCTTCTGATGTCCAACTTCTAGAAAAGTCATTAACAACAGCAAAATTAAAACTAACATCTCTCGCTATGTCATAAACACCTGATGTATGATTCAACAACATTCGAAGAGTTATATCATCACCATTTTCTATTTTAGAAGCAACTTCTGGAATATGCATACTCATAGGATCATCAATGGACAAAACATCGTCTTGAATCAACAGCCAAGTAAGTGTACCCATCATCATTTTTGTAACACTCCCTAGTTTATTAATATGACAAGGTTCCATGGCAATACCATTCTCTATATCCGCAAATCCTGCTGAAGCATACCACATACCATCATTATCACTTATAAGTACAGACATTCCAGGTAATCCTTTGGAAATATATTCATCCATCAATTGCTTGATCTCTTCGCTTT
Organism: uncultured Saprospiraceae bacterium; assembly: GCA_964566605.1. Lineage (GTDB taxonomy): Bacteria > Bacteroidota > Bacteroidia > Chitinophagales > Saprospiraceae > JAHDFB01. Next base: position 18,639 of record CAZMKA010000008.1, read on the forward strand.
TCGGATGTTCTTCGTTGATAGGATAATCATCTTCAATGGTACACAATTGAGTATCTTGAATAAGATCGGATTTACATGAAAGAACGATAAATAAGCTTAGGAATATGTAAATAAATTTATATTGAATCATGCTATTAATTTTCTTTAATTATTTTTTGAAAAGGAACGCTTATTCCGAATCTTACTGGCGAATAAATTAAAACAGGAATAGTTTGCTGGACTATTATCCCTTGTACTTGGATACGATAATCTGCAAAAAATGTAATTGGTCTACTTAATACTTGAAGACTACTTTCATAATCTATAGAAGCACCAAGTGATATTAACCAATTGTTCCTAACAGGAAATTTATTCTCGATATACGTTTCAGTAGTTTCATCCCATTCAAGTGTTGTAAGATCTGAAATAGATAAAACATAACCTCCACCTATTGCAAATGGAGTGATACCTAAGCCATTTTTCATTTTCCATTTATACTTGAATTCTGAAAATAGCTGAATGGCTGTTTGAAATTCCGGATGATAAAACCAAGCAAGGTTCGCTGATTGACTTAATTGATGCTTTGTACTTTTATTCCACTGTCTATCGATTCCTATATTTACACCTGGGTGTAAAGGACTGAATTTCGGTGTAATTAAACTAACGGGATATTGTCCCAAGGCGATATGTGCTTGATATCTAGAATCATTATTTTGAGCATTTATAGCTACAAAAATAAAACAGAGTAAGCAGGTAATAGATACCAATTTAATTTTCTTCACTTTTTATCTTTTTACATTTGATTTGTGAAACACAAAGCTTTTAATCTAAACGATCACATAGAGACAAACGCTTATCTCGGAATACTTTAAGTATCCGATTAAACACTTCTTTAGTACAACTAAGATTACGACCATCAAGTTCAATTACTGGTGTCAACTCACCCATTGTCCCCGTAGTAAACATCATGTCTGCATTATACAATTCAGTCAACGAAATATTTTTTTCGAAAACAGGAATATTGAGTTCTTGGCAAATTTCAATGACAAGTCCTCTAGTAATTCCTGGAAGACACGCATCAGCATGTGGCGTATAAACACTTCCATTTTTTACGTAAAATATATTCGTTCCATTAAGTTCAGCAGCAAAACCATAAACATCGAGCATAAGTGCAGCGTCTTTACCTGCAGCATTGGACTGAATTTTAGCAAGAATATTATTGATGAGGTTATTATGATGAATTTTGGAATCGAGCGTAAGAGGTGAATTTCGACTTATGGTAGAGGTAAAAACTTTTATACCATGATCATTATCATATACAGGAGGTTTCCATTCGGCAAGAATAATAAGGGTGGGCCCAAAAGTATTTAAACGTGGATCCATTCCACTTGTAATTTTTTCACCTCTCGTGAGCGTTAGTCTTACATGCACATCGTCGGTCATGTTATTAGCCTCAAAAGTCTTTTTCAATTCCGCCTTAATTTCAGCTTTAGGGGGAATGTCAGTAAAAGCCATGGCATGAGCCGATTCTACTAAGCGAGTAAGGTGGCGATCAAGACAAAATACGCCTTCTTTATATAATCGCAAGCCTTCCCACACGGCATCACCTCCTTGTACTACACTGTCAAAAACTCCTACTTTTGCTTCATTTCTTGGCACCATTTTTCCATTAATATTCACCTGAATATTCGTATTTCTATCATCGTATTTTTGTAGCATTAGTTTATTGCTTTTTGGCGTAAAGCCTCATAAAAAGGCATTACTTGATTTTCAATTTCCTTTAGGCTTTCGCCCAAAATAGGTATCTCTGTATGGCTTTGTTTAAAACCGGTTGATTTGTGAACATTCGAATACCAATACTTCGCCCAAACCCCATCTTCATCCAGTTTTCTTGCCTCCCATTTCAGCATTTGCTCTTCATATGGAATATTAAGTTCACGGCATAATTTTGGGGCCAACCCAAAAGGATCGCTAAGAAACAATGCAGAATCAAGAACCACTGGTTTAAACTTAGCATTTTTAAGCATCATATTGTATAATTCCCATTCTCTTTGCAGTCCTATGTCGTCAGCTGTAGGATTTTTAACTACCTTTTCGAACGACCGCAAAATCAAAGCAGGATGTCTTATCAAAAATATACTTCTATGTTCCAGCATATATTCTAAGTCGTAAGCTACACAATGATGAGCCATATTCTTAACAAATAGATATTCAGTAGGGCAATTACTATGTAACAATTCCTCAATAACTTTTAATGGATCAACAGATTGAGTTTCGAGAATCTCTTTTTTTCCCGGATGATTTATACTTGGATGATTATTCAAATAAGCAGCATAAAAAGGTTCATCAATCACAGACGTATCAGACCTTTGTGCAAAAGAATACATCATTGCAGTCGAAATATTTCGAGGACCAGAAATTAATTGGATTAGTTTATTCATCACTATTGTAAAAAATGGTAAATGTACTAATGAAAACTTAATTTATTATCTTAATACACGACTGAAAAGAAGGAATTCTTTTAAATTAAAGTCATATCAATACATCAAATAAATATAAAGATGAAAAATATCATTCTTTTAATCACTTGCATTCTTGCTTTTGCATCTTGTGGAACAAAAAAAACAAATCCTAATACAATTGAAAATAGTACTGCTCAAGCTGTCAATATAGAATACTTCAAATCAGCAGATGCAGGTACAAAAATCACAAAAATACCTTGCACACTTTCTGATGGCACGAAAACAGATTGTTATAAAATTGAAACAGATGGACAAGCCAGTGATCATACTATGGGTCCATGGTGTCCTGATAATATTAATGATGATAAGACCAAAGGTGGTATATGGTTAGCGAATGGAGAAGTGCATGATGTGGATGGTGTATTTGTAAAAAATCTAGCTAGTTTTTATAAGGATGATACATGGAAAATGTATGATGAAAATGGGAAAATATTCGTGACAAATACAAAGGAAGATTGTATAAATGCCGCAAACCCGAATGTAGGAAAAGAATATGAAAATTTCTGTGTTGAATGCTTGCCTTCATACATCAATGAAATTTCAAGATCGTTTATAATACCTGTAAAACCAGTTAGCCTTGAAGAGCCTGTTTCTTTTATGGGGAAAGGTGGAAATGGACCAGAAGGCGGAAATAGACCACCAAGAGGTGAAAAGCCACCAAGAGGAGATCGACCTGAAAGAGGTCCTAGAGGTGATGAAGGAGGAGTTCCTTCAACACAAGGTATAGCTTTAAACGGAGTGGAATTTTCAGCACCTGCACCAGTAAATAACATTTTGGGTGCATATACTTTAGCACCATTTGATGATGCTGGAGGACATATCAATGTTCATCAAGGTTACCATTATCATACAACAATTGGAATAAGTTATTCTATTAAACAAGAAGATGGACACGCACCATTGATAGGTTATGCTATGGATGGATATGCAATCTACGGTCGATATGATGAAAGTGGAAATGAAGTAACTGATTTAGACGAGTGTGGTGGCCAATTTGATGAAATAAGAGGTTATCATTATCACGCAGATAATCCAGGTGCAAATAATTTCATAAATTGTTTAAGAGGTGCTTACGCAAAAGAAGAGTAGTTATAGTTTAACTTCATTTCGGCTAGTACTTAGTAAATTTATGTTGGAAAACTCTATCTCCAAATTAATATTGAGATAAGCTTAAGTGGTTTATTCAATATAATGCTTGATTGTTATCGTTGATGAAATCTAAATTAAACGTTGCAGCAAAAACAAAAGATTGTTAAAATTATAATCCTAGCTGAAAAGTTATTAAAAATTCATCATATAAAAATTGTTGTTATTAAAGTGTGTTCATCTATATAAATCTAATCTCTATCGAAAAATTAAAAATAAAAGAGATTATGAGAAATGAATTTGTAACCAATGCGTTGGATTTATAGTCCTTATACAGATTGAAACAACTAAACAATGCAAAAATCGCTCTCACTTGTCCTATTCGGAATACTTTGTATAATGCATCCTGCATTTACCCAAAGTTTCCATGCAAGCCGCACAACCGAAAAGATTAAAATAGATGGGAAGCTTGATGAAGCAGCTTGGGGAGCTATAGAAGAAGGTGAGGATTACTATAAATTCGCTCCAAATCCTGGAGAAATTAACGAAGAAAAAACACATACAAAAATCATTTATGATGATTACGCTGTTTATTTCGGCTTTAAATTATTTGAGAAAAAAGAAGATATATTTTCGCAAGTAAACGAAAGAGATAACCCGAATCGTGCAGATTTAGTTTCCCTTATAATCGACACCTATCACAATGCCACTTCTGCTATGGAGTTTGCTGTAACTGTTGCTAATACACAATACGATGCGCAGTGGAATGCGGATTTTTCAGATAGTAATTGGGACGAAGTATGGGACAGTGCAACTTCTATCGTAGAAGATGGATGGATATGCGAAATCATGATTCCTTATGCCGCTCTACGTTTTCCTAAAGAAGACATTCAATCATGGAATTTTAATGTTATTCGAATTCAAGCTAAAAAAGGACAGCGTTCTTCTCTATTCAATATAGAACCCGATGGAGCAACGTTTTTGGCGCAAGCCAAACCTCTTCTAGGCATAGAAAAAATTAAAACACCCGTACGATTTAGCCTTTATCCATATGCCACTGTTTATGGAATTCGTGATAAATCAGTTGATCTTACGAGCGGAGAAAGTACCAACAATTATGGCGGTGCATATAGTGTAGGACTCGATTTGAAATACGGGATAAACGATGCATTCACTCTACAATCTACTTTGGTCCCTGACTTTGGTCAAGTACGAACTGATGATGAAGTATTAAATATTAGCCCATTTGAAGTGCAGTTCAATGATAATCGTTCATTTTTTACCGAAGGAACAGAAATATTTAGTAAAGCAGATTTATTTTATTCTAGAAGAATAGGCTCTACCCCACAAAAACACGGTTCCATTTATAACGAAATAAGTGTCTTTACCGAAGAAGTGGTTGATAATCCAACACAAAATAGACTACTTAACGCAACTAAGCTTTCTGGACGAACTAAAAAGGGAACAGGAGTAGGCTTTTTAAATGCCGTAGAAGCGCAAACATTCGCTAAGATAAGGAATCGTGAAACAAACGAAGAACGTTCATTTCTTACTTCACCCATTTCGAATTACAACATCTTAGTAATTGATCAGAATCTACCACACAATAGTTCTATTTCCGTTATCAACACTAATGTCACCAGATTTAACGAGGATTTTTACAATGCGAATGTACTTGGAACAGAATTCTTATTGAGAACTAAGAATCAAAAATATGGGATTCAAGGTAGTAGCAGTTATTCCTATATTGACTACAAACAATTGGCTGACACTTCCAAAACAGGATTAAACACAGACATCTCTATAGGAAAAATGACGGGTAACTGGACCGGTGGATTGAATGTAGAATTCGTAAGTCCAAATTATGATAAAAATGACCTAGGAATTAATTTCCGTACAAATTATTTATCGACGAATGCCTATACATCTTACTCTTTTTTCAAACAATGGTGGAAGTTTAATCGTGCTAATTTTTGGGCAAACTTTACTAATTCAGTAAGAGCAGATTCCTATGATTATATTTCGAATCATTTAAACATTGGCTTTTGGGCACAATCAATAGAACAGTGGGAATTTAATATGTGGAATAACTATAGACCTGCATTCAAAGATTATTTCGAACCAAGAGTTGAAGGAAGGTATCTGAATATGCCAGGATTCGTTAATTCAGGTTACTATGTGCAATCTGATTCAAGGAAAAAATTCATCGTTTCTACCTTTGGTTTTGTGAGCAATGCATTTGAAGAAGGTAGAATATTTTATGAATATGGATTAAGTCCAACATGGGTTATAAATGATCAACTAAGAATCGCATCTAATCTTTCATTTAGTGCATCATTAAAAGAAGTAGGCTCAGCCTTTGTTTATGTTCCTGATGAGATAATCATGGGGCAACGAAATAGGGAAACGGTAGTAAATTCTTTAACGGTTGATTATAATGTAAATGCTAATGTTTCTCTATCTGCTAGGGGTCGTCATTATTGGTCGAATGTCGTTTACTTGGATTATTTCACGCTTAATGAAGATGGAGGATTATCAAGTTATCCATACGATGGAAATTCTAGTACAAATTTCAATTTTGCCAATTTCGATGTAAACTTGAGGTGGAGATTTGCTCCAGGAAGTGATATTTTCGTTGTTTACAAAGGTATCATTTCCAAAGGCCAAGATGATGATAACATTATCTATTCTGATCTGAATTACAGGAATGGCATTAGTGATTTGTGGTCTAGTAATGCTGAAAATAGTCTAAGTGTTCGATTGAATTACTTCTTGGACTATGAACGTACGAGAAGGGCTTTCGCCCAAAGGAATTAATGAAAATATGAGACGACTCATGTGAATGAAGTGCCTTTAAAAAGGTAACTATATAAGCACGTATACTAAAAAATATATTCCAAAAGCCATCAAACCAACTCCGGCAATTCTACTAAACCATAAAATATGGAGAGGTTTCATAAATTGTCTTATTTCATGTGCTAAGATAACCTTGATGCTATCAGTCACAGCAACTGTAAGGAATATAGCACCAACAAATAGGAATGTTTCTTTTGGGCTTAAGCCCAAAGCAAAAACTTTTGTAGACATTACAGTTAACCAAAAGAAGAATGTAAACGGATTAATCGTATTGACAAGAATACCTTTGATCAAAAAATCAGACATTGATTTCAATCCCCATTTTTGGGTGTAAGCCTCTTCATCCAATTTAATTTTCTTCAATAAACTAATCAAGCCGATACCAATAAATATGATTCCTCCCACTATTCCCAATATGATTTTAGCATTGGGATGGTTGATGTATTCGCTTAGTTGACGAATAAAAAAGTAACTTAAAAGAATAATTACAAGATCACTTATCCATACACCGAGAGTAATTGAAAACCCTGCTCTTCTGCCATTCTGTATCGTTTCCGTAGTAATAACGAAAAATATTGGACCTATCATTGCGGCTAAAAACAAGCCAAACAAGATTCCTTTTATTACTAAGTCCATTATGCAATAACTTTATACTTACTAGGGTTCACTATCCCCATTTTCTTAAGACCGAACGCTACTAAAAAGCCGAAAACAAAACCACCAATATGTGCCATCCAAGCCGTTCCAGCTGAATTTGGGTCAGAACCTATTTGTGAAAAAGAAGAGAATAACTGCATTGCAAACCATGCACCTAGAAACCATAAGGCTGAAATATGCACGTTTCTAAAAAGATATATGACAAGTACTTTCACTTTCGATTTTGGGAAAAACACGAGATAAGCTCCCATGACAGCAGCTAATGCACCACTTGCACCTAGTGAAGGAATACTGCTTCCCATATTGGAAAAAACATGAGCTAAAGATGCAAAGATTCCACCCGCTAAGTAAAAAAACAAGAAATATACTTTACCTAAAACGATTTCTATATTATCGGCAAAAATCCACAAGAACAACATGTTACCTGCAAGGTGTAAAATTCCGCCATGAAGAAACATATTTGTCATCAATGTATAAAATTCTTGACCATTAAGAATCTCAGTGGGTGTTGTTGCAAAGTTGTTATATATTTCTTTGATACCACCTTGAGGTAAGGTCATCATGTAGAAAAATATAAGAATATTAAGCGCAATAAGAATATAAGTAAAATAGGGTTTGGAAGCGCCTTGAATATTTTCATCACCAATAGGAAAAATCATGCGAATTTATATTTCTAGATTTTGCAATACATTTTTAATGACAACAAGATACAATTTAAACATCATATCTGTTAACAAGTCTATTCATCCGCTGGTGCAAGCGTAACTTCAAGTCCATCAATGTCTGGTGTAATACGAATTTGACAACCTAGTCTTGAATTATCTTCAACAAAAAAAGCTTGATCAAGCATATCCTCTTCATCATCACTTGCCTCATCAAGTTCATGCTCAGAATTCACATAGCAGTGACAAGATGCACATAGTGCCATGCCACCACAAGTTCCTTCCACTGGAAGTTCGTATGATTTACAAACCTCCATCACATTCATCGCCATATCAGTAGGCGCTTCTAGCTCATGTACCTTTCCTTCTCGGTCAGTAACTTTTATGGTAACTATATCTTTCATTATCTATTCGAATCCATTAACCCCTGCAACAGTGGTGTATTTAAAACTTAGTTTTTGGTCGGGGTATATATATTTGAATGCGGACTGGACCATTAAAGTTCCTTCATGAAAACCACATAGTATCAATTTCAATTTACCCGGATACGTATTTATATCGCCTATAGCATAAATTCCTTCAATGTTAGTGGAGTAATCATATGTATCTACTTCTATCGAACTCTTGTGAATATTTAATCCCCATTCAGCAATCGGGCCTAGCTTTGGTGATAAACCGAATAATGGAATGAAGTGGTCGGTTTCATATTTCGTCATTTCACCCGACTTACTTTTAATTCCTACCGCATCAAGACTTTTCTCACCATGTAGTTCTGTAACTTGAGCATTCGTAAGCAAGTTAATCTTTCCTTCTTGTGCTAATTCCATGACCTTATCTACAGAATCTAGTGCACCTCTGAAAGAAGTTCTTCTATGAACAAGTGAAACTTCTTTTGCTACATCACTTAAGAATATCGTCCAGTCTAGCGCACTATCTCCTCCTCCTGCTATAACAATTTTCTTATCTCTATAAAATTCAGGGTCTTTAATGATGTATTCTACCCCATTGTCTTCATAAAGACTTAAATTTTCTAAAGGCGGTTTTCTTGGTTCGAAACAACCTAGTCCTCCTGCAATTGCAATTACTGGAGCTTGTGCTTTAGTTCCTTTATTAGTGGTGACAGTAAACAGTTTTTCTTCTGTTCGCTCGATAGTTTCTACTCTTTCTCCTAAGGTATATCCTGGCTTAAAAGGAGCAATCTGTTCTTCTAAGTTTTTGACAAGTTCACCAGCTAAAACACTAGGATAACCAGGTATATCATAGATCGGCTTTTTAGGGTAAATCTCTGTTAACTGTCCCCCTGCTTGTGGAAGTACATCTATGAGATGGCACTTTAGTTTAAGAAGTCCAGCTTCAAAAACAGTAAACATCCCAACTGGCCCAGCGCCTACAATTAAAATATCAGTCTTTATCATTCCGCAAAATTAAATAGTAGAACCATGATAATGTTCATTTTACACCAATTTTACTCCAAAATATCGCTAATCTTTTAGTTAACTTGATGAAAGTGTTCTTGATAAGGCATAAAAAAAGCCCGAAGAAAATCTTCAGGCTTCTTTTTTATATTTTTTTACAAATTAAGATTTTATCAATCTTACTACTTTCAATGACTTTCCATCTTGGTCAAATATTCTTGCGAAATATCTTCCCGTATGTAATGTACTTACATCGAATGATTGCTCACCTCTTACGTCAAACTCCATTGCCTTCTTTCCTAAGATATCATATATCTGTATGAATGAAGCTACATTGTTAGGATTTTCTAATTGGAAGAAGTTAGATACTGGATTAGGAAAAATACTAATACCATCTATATCTTCTTGAGAAGTACTAACAGGCGTATTGTAAACGAAAGTTACTGTTTGTATAATATCTGTTGGATCTGTCGAATTCGTTAAATTGAACTTGAAAGTCGCAGCTCCTGCCATTGCATTTGGTTGAAGGTGAAAATTAATTGTACCTTCTTCATTACCGTCCAATACATTTTTTGCATCTTCATCTACGGCTGCAAACCCTGGACCATAACATTTATTGAAATCACAAACATAAAAATTCCAACCTTCAGACATTTCTACAACTTCAACATTCCAAATAAAATCTTGCTCTTCAGCTGTTGTATTCGTAATGACTAAATCTGTTTTTATGTCATAAGTATTCTTAGGATCGAATGGAACTTCAAAGTCTGTTTGGTTGTACTCAAACTGAGCAAACGCTGTAAAGCTCAACATTGTAAATAGAACTAAAAGTAAATTTATTTTCATACCTATTGTAGTTTGTATTTTTATAACTTGTCGAAGGTCGATAAGGTTTCAACAAATATAAATAATTATTGCATTTTAAAAATTTAATTCTCCTTAATATTCTTAAGTAAGACAATTTATCTTAAAAATTTGCCTACTCAAATATTAAATTTTATAGATTTTGACAAATATACGACATATTACATAAAATGATAATATGTTTAGTGCATTTTAACTAATTAAAAATCTAAATTAGTCCAAGATTTAAAATTATCAGACATTTCGATGTAAAAATTTTTTCTAATTTTAGTCATAAGAATGGACACCTTTTTTTTAAAATGCATTTCATTTTTAGAGGATTCTGCTCCAATTTTTCAAAAAAATCATTTTTACAAAAAGTCTCTTCAAACAACTTTTAAGGAAAAGTTGAATATTAATTGAAACAAAAAACTAACTATGCATATAGCCATCATAGGGAATGGAATTAGTGGAGTGACTACAGCTCGATACTTAAGAAAGCTTGACCCATTGACTAAAATTTCCATTATTTCATCGGAAACAGATCATTTCTTTTCAAGAACTGCGCTTATGTATATTTACATGGGGCACATGGGTTTCAAGGAAACAAAGCCTTATGAAGATTATTTTTGGGAAAAAAATAGGATAGACCTTGTCAATGCACACATATCATCAATTGACTTTTTTAAAAAAGATCTTCACACTTCAAAAGGCGATAAAATATCTTATGATAAGCTTGTTTTGGCTTTGGGTTCCAACCCAAATAAATTCGGATGGCCTGGACAAGACCTTGACGGTGTAGGTGGATTGTATTTCTTTCAAGATTTAGAGCGAATGGAAAAATACAGCAAAGGACTTAAACGTGCTGTTGTTGTAGGAGGTGGATTAATAGGCATAGAGATGGCTGAGATGTTTCATAGTCGTCATATTCCTGTTACTTTTTTAGTGCGAGAAAGTAATTACTGGAATGTTGTGTTGCCCGAGGAAGAAAGTAAGATGGTGAGTCGTGAAATCATAAAGAATGGCATCGACTTAAGACTGGAAACTGAACTAAAAGAAATCATTGACGATGGCAACGGCAGATGTAAAGCAGTTGTGACCAATAAGGGAGAAAAAATTGAATGCGGATTCGTTGGTTTAACTGCGGGCGTGCACCCTAATGTACGTTGGCTAAAAGAAACTGGACTCGAAATCAATCGTGGTATAAAGGTTAATGAATACCTAGAAACTAATATTAAAGATGTTTATGCGATTGGCGATTGTGCGGAACAAACCGATGTGCGTCAAGGAAGGAGACCTATCGAAGCGATATGGTATACCGGTCGTATGATGGGTGAGATATGTGCTTACAATATCATGGGTAAGAAAAAAGCTTATGATCCAGGTATATGGTTCAATTCAGCTAAATTCATGGACATCGAATACCAAGTTTATGGAGATGTTTCTGGACGACCTCCTGAACATCATAAATCGCTTTACTGGGAACATAAAGATGGCGATAAATCGGTAAGAATCGTTTATGACAAAAATACTGATGTAGTCCTTGGTTTTAATCTGATGGGTATTCGATACCGACACGAAGTATGTGAAAAATGGATTCGTGAAAAAACAGATATGAAAACGGTTCTCAGCCAATTAAAGTTAGCTGAATTCGATCCTGAATTCTATGCTTCCTACTCGGATGCCATCATTAAAATGTACAATGCACAAACAGGATCTTCAGTTCGTTCCACAGCTTCAAGAAGTTGGAACAAGGTATTCAAATTTTTACAAAAAGCTTAAAAAACAATTATGTCTACATTATATACATCCGTTTCAAGTGATACTCCACCCTACAATGATGCAATAGAGAAAATAGGAGCTGCGATAGGTTCTTTAGGCTTGTTAGCTATACTTATTTCTTGGGCAGGAGTCAACTTGCCGAACCCTAATGTTTGGTTATACGGTTCCTTAATTGCCATGTTTGCTGGAATTATCATTTTCAGTGTTCGTCGATATATGACTCAACCCGCAGGTATCAAAAACAATGGAAATTTCTTTAGTGGTACGGTTAATCGAGGAATTTTAGGATGGGCAGTAGGGATTTTGATCTCGGGCTTTTATGTATGTCTTTACTTGAAAGCAGAATGGCTCGGCCTATCGGGAGATGGTTCAGGAAATTCTGGAATGATTGGATTTTTCGATCCATTGTCTATGGCCATGAAAGGAAAGCCAGCTTCTCAATGGTTTGTGTATGGTACGCTTTATACATTTGCAATTATAGCATTCGGGATAAAGTTTATCATGAAATATAGACATAATAAATATCATATTTTGCGTACGATATCCATCATGTTTTTCCAGTTATTTTTGGCATATCTGATTCCTGAAATTCTAGAAATTTTAAATCCTGAAACTGCGACGAATTATTTTGGAAAGGACATGAAAAACATGTGGCCATTGAACTATGATTTTATGGCTGAATACCAAATTGTGAATATGAGCAAAGCGGGATTTATTGGTTATTTCTTCCTTTTTCTAGGCTTAAGTATGATCTTTTTCATCTCCCCTATTCTTACTTATTTATATGGTAAAAGATGGTATTGTAGTTGGGTATGTGGATGTGGAGGATTAGCAGAAACTGCGGGTGATCCTTATCGTCACTTATCAGATAAATCGATGAATGCGTGGAAAATTGAACGTTGGATGATTCACGGTGTATTGCTGTTTTCTTTCGTGATGACTATAGCCATCATATATGGGTATTTACCGAACAAAGAGAGTTTCTGGCTGAATAGAACAAGTTTTACCATTTTAGTAACAGTATTATTATTGGGATTAGCAGGAGCATATTATTTCTTGCAAGATAAGAACGATGAAGACTATTCGATGAAAATTACTTACATTGTTGTAGGATCAGTTATAGCTATATCTGTATTATTATTGATTAACTGGATTGCAGGAAGTAGTAATGCCTTTTTCCTAAACAATTACACTTTCCGAAAAATTTATGGCCTGTACATCGGTGCAGTTTTTTCAGGAATTATAGGTGTAGGGTTTTATCCTATTCTAGGTAATAGAGTGTGGTGTCGATTCGGTTGTCCGATGGCGGCTTTGATGGGTGTTCAACAGAAATTATTATCTAGGTTCCGTATTACAACGAATGGAAGTCAATGTATTTCATGCGGAAATTGTTCGACGTATTGTGAGATGGGGATTGATGTACGGGCTTACGCCCAAAAAGGTCAAAACATCGTGCGTGCTTCATGTGTAGGATGTGGTGTTTGTAGTGCAGTATGTCCGCGTGGTGTGTTGAGATTAGAGAATGGAGGAATAGATATATTTGCAAAAACTTCAGAGAAGAAAGTTGCTATGATTCCTGAAAGCGAGGTAGGGATTTTATAAAAAAGATTTGTGAACATAATTATATGTGGTTTTTATAGGTCGGGTGTACAATTATTAACTGGTGCAATTGCGACGGGAAATGGTAAAATCAATCATTCGTTGTTGCAGAATCATAAGCAAGAATGGAATGAGCGTCTTGAGTTTTTGGGTATAAACCCAAAAAATAAGGATTCTACTTTTATTGAATCAGCCATGCTTAATAAGGAAGAAGAATTTCATTTCCTCCCATGTTTCATTCACCCAAAACACTGGAAAAATCATCTTCAAAATTCTGCTATCATTGTTGTTTATCGCCCTATAGAACAAGTCATCGATTCTGTAACAAGGCATGGAATTAAGGAAATCTATTTAACTAATAAAGGTTTTGGGCGAATGAAAGCGATGAGGAGATTCAATAAAAATCTTGCATTGATTCAACAACAAACGAAAGCCGCGTACATAGATTTTTATGGTGATCTAATGAATTTACTCGATGAGAAAAAACATAAATCGATTGTGATTAATAGTCACAGGTTCCAAGAAGAGTATCCGTCATTTTTAGATGAGTTGAAAAATCTACATGAGTTGGAAATTGAACCCACTAAGCAATATTATAACGAAGATATGTTTACTCAGCAAAAAGCAATCGATAAATATAGAGACGAATCTTTGAATAGAATTCATAGATTCTTTACAGAAAAGGACAGGTAAACAGAATTGGTATTAGAAATGGTATCACTTAACTATTAGCTGCGATTAACTTGTCAATAGTTTTGTGAAATAACTGAGAATCTATAACAATCTTAGTTCGTTCTGTCGCTTCTAATTCTCGGATTTTTTCGATGAGTTGCTCTAGATTATTCACAGTACATTCATTCTCCATCAAGCTTTCATAGCCATGGAAAACACGAAGTCGTTCTGCTAGATATTCTTGTTCTGTTTGTCCTTGAGTAGGAACGAAGATTATTCGCTTTAAGTCAAGTGCTAAAAAATCCATAACGGAACTATAACCTGAACGGCATATCGTGACTTCCGAACTATAAACAAGATCAAGAATGATCGTTTTGTCGACTATATTATGGACTGTAACATTCTGTGGAATTTTCCTCGTCAATTTTTTATCCGTTCCTCGTATAAGCGCGAATCGATGATTTTGTTGAGACTCGAAATAGCTTATCAGTTTGTTTTCTAGCGAAGTTCGTTTCGGTTCAGGTCCTGAGAGGATTGCTAAAGCCTGATATTTATTCGAATCAGTACTTAGTTTATCCTTATTCGAAAATCTACTTAAGATTCCCATCGCATGAAAACTGTGGGAAACATCAGTCGTTAGAATTCCTGAAATGTTAAGAACAGGATCATCAGGTATTAACAACTCATCAAATTTTTTAATGAAGTGTTGATTTATTTTCGATGCTATACCATGTTTCTTTTTGGAAGGCCCAAGGATATTCCATTGATGACCGATAAAATAATTAGGTACATGTTTAGCGATGCATCCAAAACGATTATCCGAGATACAAAATACGGGTTTGTATTTTTTTTCTAGTTTTCTAAAGCTGCGTTTTTCTTTGAGGTAAGTGAGAAAAAGTTTGGGAGATTGGAAGATCATATTTAGACTCATGGAATTGAATCTATAGTGCATATTATAAGGAGGTAATTTTTCGAATGTTGCTTGTACTTCTTTTTGGATAAAATCCAAAACATTGCCATCACTACATACAATGACATCGTATCCTTTTTCCTGTAAATACTTAATAATAGGAATTGATCTAGAGGCGTGGCCTAGCCCCCAATTCAGTATACTGAATAATACGGATGGTTTTTGTTTCACTATCTGACGAGAGTAATGCTCCCTTTTAATTCCTTTGTTACACCAAGTGTTTCGACAATAGCATGATATACATAAACTCCCGCAGCTACATTTCTTCCATTCAGTCTGCCATCCCATCCCCATGAGTCTTGGTCACCTGGTAAGATTTTCACTTCATCAAGCTCGTAAACTCTATTTCCCCATCTATCATAAATTATAAAAGACTGAACTTCACCTGGAGCATTTTGCGAAAAAATTCGATAGATATCATTTAATCCATCTCCATTTGGAGTGAAAACAGTTGGTGTGTAATAATCAAAATCTTCATCAATTCTTATGGTGATATCACGTAGTATAGAACAACCATTAATATCTATGAGTTCCATAGTAAATGTTTCAGTCATAAGGAAAACATGCACAAGGTCATCGCCAGTTCCTAATAGTTCTCCTATTGTGTTATACCAATTTACAACATCTACATTGACTGCAGTTGCATCATAAATAGACGAAATTGTAATTGTTTCATTATAAATTGCAGTTTCAGGACCTTCTATTTCCCCTATAATTTCATCAGGTGCATTTATATCTAGTGTTCTATTTAATTCACAACCATTATCATCAATAAGCGTGAAATCATATGAATCAGGAGCTAGGTCAGTAATCAAAAGATCAGTTGTGACCATTTCGTCTATCATAAATGTGAAAGGCTCTTTTCCTCCTTCTATATTACCAATTTCGATCATCCCATCATCAAGCCCAAAACAAGAAGGATTTGTAACAAATAATTCAACTTCACTAGGAACTTCTGGATCAGTCATCACATTAAACGTGTCAATATTAACACATCCATTTTCACCATCTGTTACTTGAAGATAATACTCACCGGTTGTCCCTACTGATATTTCACTGTTTGTCTCATCGGAAAGTATATCACCGTTTTCAGTAAACCATTGATAACTTACATTATCACCTAAAGTTATTGTACTTGATATCAATAATGATTCGGTATCGCAAAACCAAAATTCTTCTTGAGCAATATCAAATTCAGGCTCTTGGAAAAAGCCCAGAATTTTAAAAATCTCTGTATAATCACAACCATTCGAAGCATAAATATTAGCGACATAAGTTCCTGTATCCTGCACAACTGGTTGAAGTTCTCTAGAAACAAAATCTCCTATTCCTATCCAAATTACTGAATCAACACTAATGTCGGAAGTAATAATACTTAAAGTTGTCATTGCTAAATCGCAAGTAAGATTTTCAAAATCTATATCGATTTCAGCAGGAATCAATTCTTCTAGAACTTCGATGGAATCTAATCCTACACATCCATTATCACCTACTCCTTCAAAGTAATACCAACCTGGTAAAGTAGCAAAAGCCGTTAATTCTGTAGCATCTTCTATACCAGGTCCAGTCCATTCAAAACTTACAATATTATCAATTTCCATAAATGACAACTCTGCTTCTCTTTCTGTGCATGTCAAAGTTTCACTACTTAATTCTACTAATGGAGGCGCGTCATTAGTCTCTATATTAAACACTATTGTTTCAAAACAAGTGCTTTGAAAATCAGGAGAAAAGACAGTAAATGTGTATTCTCCAGGAGTGCATATATCTGTAAATGTTTCTTCTGAAACTTTTACTCCAAAAGGGTCAGTGAAACAATATTCTAAATCGTCGGCATAATTAGTCGTAATGACCATATTAAGAAACGCACAATCTCCACTACAATCTAGAATAGGATATTCCGATGGTTCTTGGATATTAATAAAAACATCCTCTATTTCAAATTCATAAGATATTCCACAGTCAACTGCGCTTGTTATTACATATTGTTGTCTATCACAATATTCAATGTTTTCCAACTCATAGCATTCACCTGGACATAGATAAAGAACACCTAAATCTTGTTGGTCAGGTGTCGCAAACTCAATGGTATCAATTGTAAGTACACAGTTAACTTCATCTAAACAGTCATAAACTCCATCAATTCCTACAGGTACTCCGCATATATTAACTTGATCACCTGGACATATGATGGTTTTAGGATTTATGACAGTCTCTAGAAAATTGACAGTAACATCTATAGGGTCAGGTGTTCCACATGAACCAGTAGAGCACGCTTCAAGTATAGGATTTACAAAAACCTCTACACTTACTGTAGTTGATCCCTCTTCAGTGAACACTACCTCAATACTTGATAAAGTGGAATCGGAAACGAAATCTACAATATCTGGATCAAAAGTCCATTGGTAACAAATTAAACTGTCGCTCAGTAAAGTAGGTAAAACAAAACCATCACCTTGTGCAAGGCATTCCGATGCATTAAACGATATAATATCACTAGGCTCATTGCACGTTTCTATTCCTGCAGAAGTAATTACACTTGGTTCATCAATTGTATTTAATTCAACTTCACAAATTCCTTCTATAACATTTACTTCAAAGTCACATTCCGAGGCACCATAGCCATCAAGTACAAGGAAATATATTTCACCTACGATGAAATTCGAGGCACTAAGCGTAAATCCAGTATCATTCGGGTCGTCATTACAGACGAGTGAAGAACTAGGACTGCAATCCGAAGAAATAGAGCCTTGCATTCCTGTATCACCAATTCCATTTTGGGTAAATGTTCCTGGTACAATTTGCAAAGTTACAGTAGATTCACAAGCTATAAATTCGTACCATCTAGGATTTTCAATTGAGCCAGTAGCACATAAGTTGGGAAAATTTGATACAAATACCTGAGGAGGTAAAACACCTATTGTATTAGAACAAAGCGGAAGTGGCTCTGCACACGAAGACCCATCCCCTAAAGACGAGAAAGTACATTGGCAAGTTGCAATTAAACTTGTGGTTAATAGCAGTATGAAACTAGCTAATATTCTTGGCATAGTTGGGTTAATAATATGTTCTGTTTTGTTTGTCATCGGCCATAGGGATGACATAAGTCTTAATAACAACGCTGCGTAATTCCTCTTATTATATTCCATCTAAGTTTCTTCCTAATCAATTACCAACTCCTCATCTTTTCGATGAGCTTTGTAACGACCCTTACCAAATTTTGTCCCATTAAACTCCAATGTTTTTCTCAACGCTACTTTCTTTTCATCTTCCAATTTATTGAAATCTGCACATTTTATCGAGCAGCACGATTCATACTTTTGGGCGCAAGCCTCACATTGAATAAATAGAATGTGACACCCATCATTCGCACAATTCGTGTGATCATCACAAGCTGTTCCACACTGATGACATTTTGCAATTACATCTTCGCTAATTCGCTCTCCTAACCTCTCATCAAACACAAAATTCTTGCCAATAAACTTATTCTTTAATCCTTTCTCGTTGACTTGTCTCGTGTATTCTATTATACCGCCTTCTACTTGATACACATTTTCGAAACCATTATGTTTTAAATATGCAGAAGCTTTTTCACATCGTATACCTCCAGTACAATACATGATGATGTGATGATCTTTCTTTTCTTCCAGAATTTCAACAACTACGGGTAACGCTTCACGAAAAGTCTCTACATCAGGTTTAATTGCATTCTCAAAATGCCCAACCTCACTTTCGTAGTGATTTCTCATGTCAATAACAACCGTATTTTCTTTGTTTGTTAAATCATTGAAATCTTCTGCTGAAAGATGTTTTCCCTTGTCCGTAACATCGAAACTTTCATCATTCAATCCATCTGCTACGATTTTATCTTTAACTTTTATCGTTAATTTATAAAATGACTTCCCATCATCATCTATCGCAATATTCAAACGAACACCGTTAAGAAAATCAATGGTATACAAAGATTCTACAAATTGATTGTACTTCGATTCAGGAACTGAAACCTGACCATTAACTCCTTCCTTGGCAACATAAATACGACCGTAAACTTCCTCTTGAGCAAGGATGTAATAAAGGTGATCTCTGAATAATATAGGGTTAGGAATTTTGGCATACTGATAGAAAGAAAGTGTGATGCGATTTTCGTCACTCTTTAACAGCCTTTCCTTTAATAGACGTTTGTCTACTTTATTGTGTAATGTCTTCATTCTGATTCCAATTGCAAGTTAGATGAATGTAAAAAAAGGCAAAGTTACTTTTTTCTTATCGTACCTCAGGTCGGATTTAAAGATATATTTATACAATTAGTAGAAAACAGACATATTAATAGGTTAAACTCTAAAATATCACACGTATCTTGCGTTAATTATTTAATGACAAACTTGAATGCATTCTAATTAATTTACACATAGTTACAGCCTTAAATTAATAGCATTATTCGGGTTAAATGACATAAGATCATTATCAAAGTATTACTTTTACGGCTACAAATAGAAAGAAGGTGAAGAGAGCAACTTTAGCGACACTCATAGTATTAGGAATTTTATTCATTGACCAAGCTGTGAAGATTTACATAAAAACACAATTTTACTACGGTGAAAGCGTGTTTATCTTCGGTCAAGAATGGGCACAAATCAAATTTATCGAGAATCCAGGAATGGCATTTGGGTGGGAATTTGGTGGTGTAACTGGAAAGTACATTTTAAGCATTTTCAGAATTCTAATGTCCGTTTTCTTGATTTATTTTATCCGAGAACTAATAAAAGCAAAAGAATCCAAAGGTTTTATCGCTGCGTTTGCATTGATTATTGCGGGAGCAATTGGAAATATTCTTGATAGCCTTTATTTCGGATTGATTTTCAGCAGCAGTTCTCACGGGAAAGTTGCTACGATGTTTCCAGATGGAGGTGGGTACGCTCCTTTTCTACAGGGCAAAGTCGTTGATATGTTTTACTTCCCCATGTTTAAAGGGCATTTACCAGAATGGCTACCTATAAAAGGTGGAGATTACTTCGAATTTTTCCGTCCAATTTTCAATGTCGCAGATGCATCAATTTCTATAGGAGTCTTTCTTATTATCCTCTTTTTTAGAAAATATTTCATGAAACGTCCCATGGAAGAAAAGAATTTAGCAAAAGATGCTAATCCTGCGGTAATGGATCCATCTTAAATCGGATATACTTTATTGTTTTCCCTTTTTCCAAGTGCATTTTTTCGTAATATGTTTTGAAGATAAGATCTTCGAAATCTAGGTCTTTGGCATAGATGTCATCGTTATCATACTGAACGTGAACGAATGGGGTTTCCACCAAAATTTCTTTAGTATATTCGTATAATTCATCACTATCGGTTTTCAATTGGATGATTCCATCGTCTGCAATAAAAGTTCTATAAGTGTCCAAAAACCTAGGAGATGTTAATCTTCTATTTGCTTTACCATCTCGTAAAAATGGATCAGGGAAGGTAATCCATATTTCGTTAACTTCAGCTTTGCTAAAAAAATTAGCGATTTTTTCAATTTTCATACGCAAGAAAGCTACATTGTCAAGGCCTTCTTCCATGGCTATTGTAGCACCTTGATGTATACGAGCTCCCTTTATATCAACACCTATGAAATTTCGATTCGGATATTTCCTAGCTAGTTGTAATGTATATTCGCCTCTACCGCAAGCAAGTTCAAGAGTAATTTTATTTGTATTCTTGAAATGTTTTTCCGCCCATTGACCTTTCATTTCAACAAGCTCTCCGTTTTCCCCACGAAGTTCCGGAATCATAGGGTGGAAGTTCTCGTATACATTTTTGAATGAGCGAACTTCATCGAATTTCTTTAACTTTCTTCTTGCCATACCACAAAGGTAAATGTCAAACTTAATTTACTACTATTTATCTATAAACTATTTATCTTGAAATAATCTTTTACTTTTGGGTAAACCCAAATCATCAAATATGAATAAACTACTTTATTTCTTTTTACTTGTCTTGACTAGTGTATTTTTTAGCTGCAAGCAAGTTACTATTCCATCTCCAGTAATTGCCGATAATAAAGCTGATGATTTAACGATGGATAAATTTGATGATGCATTTAAACCAAACAAAGGTAGAGATGTGTGGCAAAGGCCAGGAGAAATATTGGATTTACTAGGTGATATAAAAGGAAAAACAGTTGCAGATATAGGTGCAGGTACAGGTTTTTTCTCTTTCCGACTATTATTCAGAGATGCTAATGTTATTGCCATTGACATTAATCCTCAAATGTTAGAAATCATAGATGACTTTAAATTAAATCTTGATGAAGGACATAGGGATCATTTACAAACTCGATTAGCACTACCTTCCGACTCTAAGCTAGTAAAGGACGAGGCAGAAATCATCATAATTATAAACACAATAGGTTTTATAGAGAATAGAGTCAATTACCTTAAACATCTTTATGAACTACTTCCTAAAAATGGTAAAATAATGATTGTCGACTTCAAACGAAAATCACTTCCTATTGATGCATCGCCGATTGAGAATAGGGTACCATTATTCGAACTAGAACATGATTTTGAAGATGTGGGTTTGAAAGTAATTGAATCGAAAGATAACATGCTAGACTACCAATATGTATTGATTGGTCAAAAGTAACTATGATTTTGGGAAATTCTAAAACAGAATTGGTATAAAACCTCATTTAGATTAAAGAGCTTTAATCCTATTATGTAAATTATCAATTGAAAACGTGTCTGCATTATTAAGAATTGCTAACTCTTTGGCTTTCTTAATTGTATTTAATGCTTTTCTTTTGTTCTTATTTTGGAAATATAAATTAGCAAGTGCATCATAAAGTTGATGTCTAGTTCCACCTTGATTAGCTATAGCATTTTTTGTTAATTCTATCACCTCTTCGATAGGTGTATCAACATTACTATCTTCGTAAAACATTGCAATTTTTTCAATGAGTACATAATCTGATGAATTGTATTTTACTACATATTCCAATGCAGTTTCTACATACTCATGATAGTCTTGTTGTTTCTCATATCTCGTCAAAATATAATTCAATGTTTCAAAATAAGGATCATCTACATTAAGAAGCGAAAACAACTTAAAAGATTCTTCTTTTGTCGGTCTAGGAAAAGCTTGATACAGAGCCATATTAACCATAATGTCTATAGCTTGATTTACTAATTCCTCACCTATTAATTCATTGTATTTTTCACGATTATCAATGATATGTTGAAATTTATCAGACTTAGTCGAACGCACAAAATCAAATATAAAACGCATATTTTTATCAGTAGCCCAATCCTCTTGCGTTGCAAGGTATTGGTCTGCTATTGCCCAGTGTGTGTTATCTTGAAGTTGTAATTTAAGATATGTGTAATTATAAAGGTAATCAGGATTCTTAGATTGGTCATTAGCAGTATAAAGAATCTTTTCTTCGGGAAGAAGATCATCATCTTCATCCACAGGCATTGTTTCCTTGACAACTTCATCGGTTTTTACTTCTTTATTTTGTTCCGGAATAATTTCGGGCTGAGCAGCAGGTTTAGTAGATTCAAAGGGATTTTCAAAAGTACCTTTCTGACCAAATGGATCGGTTATCACTTCTTTTCGAGCTTTGTGTTGGGCGATGTCTGAAGAAACTGATGAATTCATCAATGCGGCTGGATTATAGATTGCATTATGATGATAAGAACCGATTGATAAAAGTTCGTCGGATGAAAGCAATCCTTCGCTCACGTACTTCGGATTACCATGTTTATCTAGGATTAAAATAGTGGGTAAGAAAAATACATCATATTTTTCTCTGAGTGCTTGACCGTAAGGGCCGTCCATATCTATGCGGACATTGATATATTTTTCATTGAAATAAGCTCCAAGGTTTTCGTCTTGGAACTGAATATCCATTAATTTACATGGACCACACCAAGGAGCATAAGTATCGATGAGAACATTTTTATCTTCTAAAACAGCAACTTGAATTGCCTTTTCTAGCCAATAATCATCTCTAAATTCTATACCCGTACTTTGCGCATTGCTAACAAAACTGAGGTAACTTAAAAATAATATGAAGAATAATCGTTTGATTGCTTAGCTACTAATTTTTTCGATGTAAGTAATCAGACTTTTAATCTGCCTTTTTGTTGAATCATCTTTAATCAGAGGTTCTAGTTTTTTTACATAGGCCAATGCTTCCGCTTTTTTATCCAATCCGAGTAAAACTTTAGTATAAAAAGTAATTTCGTTTTTATCGAGTGAATTTGCCAAAGGAGCTTTAAGAGTTGAAGCAGCAAGGCTAAGTATTTCTTGATCTTTTTCGTAAGCGTTCATAGCTGTTTTAGCCCAGTCTATTTTAGCTTCTTTAGAATCAAGGGTCTTTATGTATTTTTTGCTTTGTTTAATAAATTCTTCACGTTCATCTTCTTGAAGTGCCTTATACATGTAAGATTCAGCTGCAAAAGTTTTTGCTGCACCTTTGTTGTGCTTTTTGACTGTTTTGATTGCTTGATTGAGTAAATCTTCCGATGCGAATTCGATTGCTTTTCTTCTAGTTCTTTCAGCAGCGTACATTACTTTTTCGGTAAATACATCTTTTCCGTATTGAGCAATGTAAGCGTTTTTATTTTTGATCAATGTTTCGAAGATACGAGAATCAACTTCTGAAGCGGCTTTAAAGATAAATGCAGCTTTTTGTTCAGCGTTGATATCTTTATTTTCTAGCAAGAACTCGTTAGCGATTTTGATAGAGGACTTGTTGGATTTATTCAGTGCTTCGACGTAGGCGATCGTATTTTCATATGATCGATCGCCGGATTCATAGGCGTCTCTATATTTTACTGAGAAATCAAATTTTTCAATGATATCATTTCCTAACTTTAAGAAGTCTTCAAGTGATTTACCACCAACTGATTTTTTAATTAATTTCCCATTACTATCGAGGAATAATAAAGTAGGATATGCTGAAACTGGGTAATTCGAGCCGAATTCTCGACCGTTGGGTTTTTCCATATCAACTTTGATATTAACAAAGTTTTGATTGAAGAATTCACCTGCAGCGTCTTGAGTAAATACTTGACTTGACATCCTTTTACAAGGCCCACACCACGTAGTATACGCATCGACAAAAATGATTTTCTCTTGCTTTTTAGCTTCCGCTATCGCTTCTTGGTAAGTTCCATGAAAAAAGTCAATTCCCCCTGCAAAAGAATACGAAGAAAAGATGCAAAAAACCAAGGTTACAAAAAGTCTCATATAAGTAATATTTGATAACTAAACACAAAGATGATAAAGTAGCATTAAATAATGTTATTTACAACACAAAAAACACCTTTAGTAATACTTTAAAATAGTGTTAATAAAAGTTAATACCATTTTTTCTTGAGATAAAAGCTTTTGGATATTCTAAATGTATATAAAGCGTTTTGGGTTTAGACCCAAAATAATTTAATTCATACAAGAAATAATATCGACTACTTTCAACAAAAAAATTAGTGTTACTAAATCCTAAAACACCTACCATTACTAACTCACAGCATTATTTTTTGTAAGCAGGTCATATTGCTAACTAGAATTTTGTAGCGTACTGATAGCTGAATATACAGATTGAACCCCATAATGGCGGAAAAATTAAGTTTTATCTTTCGATACTCTTCGTCGAAAATGCTCAACAGGGCTAAGGCCATGAATCCGCTTTTCTCCTCGATTATCTTTGGATAATTACTGAATTTTAACCGCAATTATAAAGTACAATCTGTATGAAACATTTTTGGGTTCAACCCAAAAAAACTTCCAATCTTTAGTACTACTAAATCCCAAGACCACTACCATCAATAGCTTTCGGCACTTTTTTTTGCACGCATTAAGCTAATTTGACTTATGATAGTGACAATTCTTATTACTCCTCGATTCTAGTAATTTTTGCTCCTAGTGCATTCAGCCTTTTATCAATATTTTGATATCCTCTATCAATCTGTTGAATATTATTAATTTTCGAAGTTCCTTCTGCAGACAATGCTGCTATTAACAATGAAACTCCCGCTCGAATATCTGGTGAACTCATTGTAATACCTCTAAGTTTTGTCTTTCTTTCCAATCCAATTACCGTTGCTCTATGCGGATCACATAATATAATCTGTGCTCCCATATCAATCAACTTATCCACGAAAAATAATCGACTCTCAAACATTTTTTGGTGGATTAATATACTTCCTCTGGCTTGTGTTGCTACGACCAAAAGAATACTTATAAGATCAGGTGTTAATCCTGGCCAAGGTGAATCGTAAATCGTTAAAATCGATCCATCAATAAAAGATTGAATCTCATATATATCTTGTGCAGGAACGTATATATCATCACCTTTTATCTCTAGCTTTATTCCTAGCTTTCTAAAAGTATCAGGAATAATACCTAGATGATTAACACCCGCATTAGTTATTGTTATTTCCGACTGAGTCATCGCAGCAAGACCAATAAAAGATCCTATCTCAATCATATCAGGTAGTATTGTGTGATGTGTACCACCTAGTTTATTCACTCCTTCTATAGTCAATAGGTTACTTCCTACGCCTCTTATTTTTGCACCCATGCTGTTAAGCATTCTACAAAGTTGTTGGACATAAGGCTCACAAGCTGCATTGTAAATTGTTGTCGTACCTTCGGCAAGAACTGCTGCCATCAATACATTGGCTGTTCCAGTTACAGAAATCTCATCCATTAACATGTAACAACCTTTCAACTTTTCAGCACCTAGATAAAACGTATCATCTTTTTCGTCAAACTGGAATTTAGCACCTAGTTTTTGGAAACCTATGAAATGGGTATCTAAACGACGTCTACCTATTTTATCACCACCTGGCTTAGGTAAAAAAGCTTTTTTGTATCGAGTAAGCAAAGGACCAATCAGCATCACTGAACCCCTTATTTTTTGGGCAGTAGCCTGATAATCTTCACTTGCAAAATGGTCTAAATCAATATCATCAGCCTTAAAAGTATAAGTGGTAGCATCGAGTTTATTCACTTTAACTCCTAAGCCTTTCAATAAAGATATTAATCTATTGACATCTAAAATGTCAGGAACATTTTTTATTGTAATTTCATCGTCTGATAGAAGAACAGCGCTGATAATTTGAAGTGCTTCGTTTTTAGCACCTTGAGGTTGAAGTGAACCTTTTAACTTGTGTCCACCTTCAACAATGAAAGCATGATTGCTCATTTATTAAATATTTACTTGTTTATCCTACTTAAACTATGCGTTAATGAACTGCATTATTTTAAATAAGTAATGAAATCTAAACAAACTGATTTCGAAGCAAATATATTAAATAAATTTTTAATATGAACTTTTGCGTCTGTAGTTCTTGTTTTTCCCTTTATTGTTTCTACTTCCGCTATTCCTGTTATTCGTTTTTCTACCTCTAGACTTGTAACTATTATTAGAAGACTTTAAATAATCAAAAGAAGCATCTTCACTAAGAGTTAATTTTCCTTTTGTAATGATTTTAATATCCTCTTGAACTGAATCATCATTTACATATGAATCTTTATTCCACTGCTTGTATGCAGTCTTCATATAAGAACCAATAATTCTCACAAACTCTTGCTTTTTTTCACCTTCTTCCATTTCAAGAGCCTTTTCTATAAGGTCTTGAATATACTTACCATAATGTCTGTATTTTTTTACTGGAGTCGGATAATCAACCCTTCTTTGCTCTTTTTCTACTGGTGCTGGCTTCGTTTTTTCAACGCCTTCAGGTACATCTACATCGAGTTCCCAATTAGAAATTTTAAGCATGTGGGTCCACATCTTGTCTGAATAGTCTTGATTTTTCTTCTCACTTGATGACATCGTCAGCATCATACTTACTACCCCTTCCGCCAACTTTTGACGTAATTCTCTATCCTCTATTTTCGTTATATGTTGAACTAATTTCTGTACATGTCTACCATATTCAGGAATTATAAGGTCTTCTCTTTTTGAGTTATATTCCATAATTTAATTTTATTCTACTGTTACTGACTTGGCCAAATTCCTTGGCTGGTCTACATTACATCCTCTTAACACAGCGATATGATAAGCTAATAATTGGAGTGGAATTACTGAAAGTAAAGGTGTTAATGGATCTACAGTAACTGGTAATTCGATGGTAAAGTTCGCAATTTTTTTGATTTCTGTGTCACCTTCTGTAACAATTGCTATAACTTTTCCTTTTCGAGCGATAACTTCTTGTATGTTAGAAAGAACTTTATCGTAATTATTTACATTCGTAGCGATTACTACGACTGGCATATTTTCATCAATAAGTGCAATAGGTCCGTGTTTCATTTCGGCAGCTGGATAACCTTCTGCATGCACATATGAAATCTCTTTGAGTTTCAGTGCACCTTCAAGCGCTACAGGGAAATTAAAACCTCTTCCTAAGTATAAAGCATTATTAGCGTGTTGAATCTCCTCAGCAATTCGCTTGATTTTATCATCAGCCTCTAAAACCTTTTTCACTTTATTAGGAATATTCTCTAGCTCTGCCAATATTCTTCGGTAGTAATCTAGATCAATTGTTCCTTTTACATAAGCTAAGTGTAAAGCCATCAATGTCAAAACAGTTACTTGCGAAGTAAATGCTTTCGTTGAAGCAACACCAATTTCAGGTCCTGCATGAATATATGAACCACTATCGGTCATACGTGCTATAGAAGATCCTACATTATTCACTATACCGTAAATAAGCGCACCTTTTTCCTTAGCAAGTTTTAATGCTGACATTGTATCTGCAGTTTCTCCCGATTGAGAAAGAGCTATTACTACATCGTTTTCAGAAATTATAGGGTTTCTATATCTGAACTCACTTGCGTACTCTACCTCGACGTTTATTCTCGCTAATTCTTCAAATAAGTACTCGCCAATAAGACCTGAATGCCAACTTGTACCACAAGCTACTATGACAAATCTATTTGCATTTTTGATTCTATTAAGATTCGCTTGAAGTCCTCCTACTCGCACATATCCTTCTGTCGCATTGATCCGCCCTCGCATTGCCTCAAATATAGTATCAGGCTGTTGGAAGATTTCTTTCAACATGAAGTGATCATAACCTCCTTTCTCTAGTTCTTCTATCTTAAGGTCAAGCTTTTTAATGCTAACTTCCTGTACTTCGTTAGATATATTTTTTACAGCATATTCACCATTCCTATGAATCGTAACAATTTCATCGTCTTTAAGGTAAATTACTTTGTCTGTATACTTTACAATAGGAGTTGCGTCCGATGCAATGAAATATTCGTTTTCACCCAATCCCACAACTAGTGGAGATGAGCGACGGGCTCCTATCATCATGTCCGGATTTTCTCTATCCAAAACCACAATAGCAAAAGCACCAATTACATTTTTTAATGCTTTTTGAACAGCAGCTTCCAAATCTAATTTCTGAGCTTCTAAATACTCTTCTATTAAATGAGATAAAACCTCTGTATCTGTATCACTATTAAATTCGTGCCCCAAATCTTGAAGTGCCTTTTTCAAGGTTCCATGATTTTCTATAATACCGTTATGAACAACAGCAACTCTTCCTTTATTACTTACATGAGGGTGAGCATTTTTATCATTGGGTTCACCGTGAGTTGCCCATCTAGTATGTCCTATACCAAGATTAGCGTTTAAATCTTTATCTTTTGCAAAGTTTACTAAGTCTTCAACTTTACCTTTTTTCTTGTATATGTGTAAATTCCCATTTAATAAAGCTACACCTGCACTATCATATCCTCTATACTCTAGTCTTCGTAATCCTTCAATGATTACATCATATGCTCGTTTATCTCCTAGATAAGCAACAATACCACACATTTAAATTAATTTGGAATTGAATAAGTAATTTTTAGTTTCAAAGGATATGTATCACTTTCAGGGCCGTAAAGTATACTTCTTCCTATGATCAGTTCTGGACTTGCAGCTTCTAAATAAAGAACACCTGTCTCATCCGTTCCTTCATCTAGCAATTGTTGAAAGTATGATGTTAGATTAAAGGTATAATATTTTCTTAATACTTCATCATTATCGTCAAGCTCTTCTTTCAATGTTCCTCCAAAGCCAGATTCAACTGACGCTCCTAAACTAGCTAGCAATATATCAATTACTCTACCTCTCTCTCCTGTATCTGCATCTTCGCTATCTACATATAC
>CAZMKA010000009.1:0-45889 GCA_964566605.1 uncultured Saprospiraceae bacterium
TATATCTTCCTGTATACAAGCTAATAGGTGAACTTTTAGCTTAGCTCACAAACTTATTCAACTAAATACTGGGGTTGCAAGAAAATACAAACCTGACATCTGTTTTCTCCCTCATCCTCTTATCCTTCTCCCACATGGTAGAAGGAAGAGTGTTTTTTGGTGTTATATAGATTATGATTCTTTGGGAAGAGTGCACGTAACTAAAACAAGCAAAACAATAACCTTCAATTTCTGTTATATTAACTACAAATCTTAATAATGAAAATTGCGGTTTACAGAAAGGCGCATTTTAATGCAGCTCACAGACTCTATGTAAAAAATTGGAGTGATGAAAAAAACGAAGAAGTTTTCGGTCTTTGTAATAATCCTCATTACCATGGACATAACTATGATCTTGAAGTCAAAGTAGTAGGTGAAGTAGATCCTGTTACTGGTTACATGATTGACATGAAATACCTCAAAGATATTATCAAAACTAAGGTAGAAAATAAGCTTGATCACAAAAATCTTAACTTGGAAGTAGAGGAATTTTTCGATAAAAATCCTACGTGTGAAAATATTACTTACCTTATTTGGGAAATCATCAGCAAGGAACTAGGTGAGAAATATGATGTAACGATTCGTCTCTATGAAACACCTCGTAATTACTGTGAATATCCAGCAAATTAAACATTTCCTTTGGGCGAAAGCCCACAATTTCTTATCCAAATAATATAATTTCACTTTTTAGTTTTAGCTTTAACCTGCTAACAAAATAAGCAAGAATGAGAGTAAGTATAGCGCAACTAAATTATCACATAGGTAATTTCGAGGGTAACTTGAATCGCATGAATGACGCGATAGATAAAGCGATCGAGCAAAAAGCAGATATTGTAATATTCGGAGAATTAGCAACTACTGGTTATCCGCCTAGGGATTTTCTAGAATTCAGTGACTTTATTAATCGGTCAAATGAAATCCTAGAAAAATTGACTGCTCGTTCCAAAGACATCGCAATTGTAGTCGGCGCTCCTACGATAAACCCTGTTGTGGAAGGAAAAGATTTACAGAATTCTGCATACTTTCTCGCTGATGGAAAAGTACTTGGAACGCATCACAAAAGCCTTCTCCCTACGTATGATATCTTTGACGAATATAGATATTTCGAACCTGCTAGGGAATTCGGAATTATCGAATATAAAGGCAAAAAAATTGCTCTTACAGTATGTGAGGATATATGGAATATAGGTAATGAAAACCCATTGTACGATGTTTGTCCCATGGATGAAATGATGCCTTTCGAACCTGATTTTATGATCAACGTTTCTGCCTCTCCGTTCTCGTTTGACCATGCGGAAGATCGACTGGATATCTTGAAAGAAAATGTAAAGCGTTACAAGCTCCCTATCTTTTACGCGAATCACGTTGGCGCTCAAACAGAAATTATCTTCGATGGTGGATCTGTGGTTATGTCTCCCGATGGATCGGTTTATAGAGAGATGGAATATTTTGTGGAAGCTGTGGAGACATATGATTTGGATCAAGTCCAAAAGAATACCAACTCGAATGAACAACCCAAAGATAAAATCCAACTTATTCATGACGGTCTAGTTACTGGCCTAAAAGACTATTTCGGAAAACTTGGTTTTACAAAAGCGATTATAGGATTAAGTGGCGGTATCGATTCTGCTGTAACTGCTGTTTTAGCTGAGCGTGCGCTTGGCAAGGACAATGTGCGTGTTGTGTTGATGCCTTCTCAATATTCGTCGGATCATTCCGTAAACGATGCGCGTCAACTAGCTGAAAACTTAGGAATAAGATACGACATCGTACCTATCCAAAAACCATACGATGCTTTCTACGGATTACTTGAGGGCTTGTTTGAAGGAAAACCGTTCAATGTCGCAGAAGAAAATATCCAAGCACGTTCAAGAGGTCTTATTCTCATGGCTTTATCGAACAAACACGGAAATATATTATTGAATACAACCAATAAAAGCGAGATGGCTGTTGGTTATGGAACGCTTTATGGCGATTTAGCTGGTGGTCTTTCAGTCATTGCAGATGTATACAAAACCGATGTTTTCAAATTGGCAGAGTACATGAACAAGGATAGCGAAGTGATCCCTAGAAATACGATAACAAAACCGCCTTCAGCAGAATTACGACCTAATCAGAAAGACTCCGACTCGCTTCCTGAGTATGATATTTTGGATGAGATATTGTTTGAGTATATCGAAAATCGAAAAGGACCGGCTGAAATAATAGCAATGGGTCACGATGAAAAATTGGTGAAAAGAATCTTGCGATTAGTGAACATTAATGAATTTAAACGATACCAAACCGCCCCTGTTTTAAGAGTGAGTAATAAAAGTTTTGGAGTGGGAAGAAGGATGCCGATAGTTGCAAAGTACCTTAATTAAATTTGGGCTTTAAGCCCAAAAATGATTAGTTTGTCGATAAATTTTGGGCTCCGACCCAAACCTGCATATAAAATGAACTAAATACCTCGAAATTATTTTAATAATACGAACAACAATATATAAATTATGAACTCAAAAGGATTAGCTAAATTTCTACCCTTTATTTTAATTGGAGCTTTCTTAGTAATCATACTAAGTAGCACAACTTTTTTAAACATCGAGCCAGGTGATAAAGGTGTATTGTACAAAAGATTGGGTGATGGAATTGATCCCACTAAAACTTATGATCAAGGATTCCATGTCATTGCTCCTTGGAATAAGATGATTATTTATGATGTGCAAATCAATGAAGCATTCGAGAAGATGAATGTACTTTCAAAAAATGGTTTGAATATTGAAATTGATCTTTCTTACCGTTATTTTCCAGTTCGTGATTCAATAGGTTATCTGCATACGGAGATAGGTAAGAATTATAGAGATAAAATCATTATTCCAGAAATAAGATCAGCAACTAGAGAAGTAATAGGAAAGTATTTACCAGAGGAATTGTATTCTACGAAAAGAGAAGCTATTCAAACAGAAATACTCAATATTATCATTAAAAAAGTGGCATCAAAACACATTATTATTGACGATGTATTGATAAGAGAAGTGAAATTACCGCAAACGCTAAAAGATGCCATAGAAAGAAAGTTGAAAGAAGAGCAGGAATCTTTACAGTATGAATTCCGATTGACAAAAGAAAGAAAAGAGGCGGAAAGAAAAGTAATTGAAGCACAGGCAAAAGCAGATGCGAATAGAATATTGAATGCTTCACTAACAGACAAAATTCTTAAAGACAAAGGAATAGAAGCAACACTAGAACTAGCCAATTCACCTAACAGTAAAGTTGTAATTGT
Organism: uncultured Saprospiraceae bacterium; assembly: GCA_964566605.1. Taxonomy (GTDB): domain Bacteria; phylum Bacteroidota; class Bacteroidia; order Chitinophagales; family Saprospiraceae; genus JAHDFB01. The sequence continues at coordinate 3,302 of CAZMKA010000009.1, forward strand.
AGGAGGAGGTGATAGCGGAGGACTTCCGTTGATACTGAATAATTAATACCAATTATTGCTTTAGACTTTGTAATAAAAAAAGCTTTAAATATTTGTACATCAAATGTTTAAAGCTTTTTTGTTTATTCTAAACTTTGTAATTAACATAATTTGTGATGAAATAAGAAGGAACTTGGCTCATATCTTTGAATACACGATTGTATTACTCCTTCATAAATCACAAATCAATGGATAAAATACATATTTTTGACACCACTCTAAGAGATGGTGAACAGGTTCCCGGCTGCAAATTAAATCGTAAGCAAAAATTAATTATCGCCGAAGCGCTTGACGACTTGGGCGTTGATATTATAGAGGCAGGTTTTCCTATCTCGAGTCCTGGTGACTTTGCTGCAGTAGATGCTATTTCTAGACTGGTGAAAAATGCCACGGTATGTGGTTTATCTAGATCAGTAGAAAAGGATATCAAAACCGCAGCTGAAGCATTAACTTATGCCAAAAAACCTAGAATTCATACTGGCATTGGTACTTCCGACATGCACATCAAGTACAAATTCAATTCGACACGTGAAGACATCATGGAACGAGCTTATAGAGCCGTGAAATATGCCAAAAGCTTTGTAGAAGACGTAGAATTTTATGCTGAAGATGCTGGTCGGACAGACAATGAATATCTGGCAAGAGTGTGTGAAGCAGCGATTAAAGCTGGCGCAACTGTGCTAAATATTCCCGACACTACAGGCTATTGTTTACCACATGAATACGGTGAAAAAATTGCCTATTTAAGAGATAATGTGAAAGGAATAGAAAAGGCTATTTTATCAACACATTGCCACAATGACCTTGGGCTTGCAACAGCAAATTCCATAGCAGGTGTAATCGATGGTGCTCGCCAAATAGAATGTACAATAAACGGAATAGGAGAAAGAGCAGGAAATACAGCATTGGAAGAGGTAGTAATGATATTGAAACACCGATATGGGGCAATGTTTCAAACGAATATTAAGACAAAACAATTGAACTACATGAGCAGATTGGTTAGTGAATCCATGGCTATGCCGGTTCAACCCAACAAAGCAATTGTAGGCGATAATGCTTTTGCGCACAGCTCGGGAATACATCAAGATGGCGTGATAAAGAATAGAGAAAATTATGAAATCATTGATCCTGCGGAAGTAGGTGTTGATAAATCATCAATCATATTAACAGCACGTAGTGGTCGAGCAGCACTCGCTTACCGTGCCAAAGAAATAGGTCACAATCTTTTCAAAGACCAATTGGATGTAGCTTACGATAAATTTATCGAACTTGCAGACACGAAAAAAGAAGTAAATAATGATGACTTACAAGTTATGTTGAATTCATTATTTACAGCAACTGTTTAGTATGGCAAAAACATTATTTGACAAGGTGTGGGATGCACACGTTGTAAAAGAAATCCCCGGAGGCAGACAGGTCGTATATATTGATCAACACTACATTCATGAAGTGACAAGTCCTCAGGCATTTACTGGTTTGCGTACACGTAATTTACCTATTTTTCGAAAGGATAAAATTACAGCGACTGCTGATCACAACGTTCCTACCATTGACCAACATCTTCCTATAAAGGAACCGTTAAGCAAGAAACAAGTCGATACTTTAATTTCGAATTGCAAGGATTTCGACGTTCCTCTTTATGGCCTTGGGCATGAGAAACAAGGGATTGTGCATGTTATAGGACCAGAGCAAGGAATCACAAAACCTGGGATGACCATCGTTTGTGGCGACAGTCACACATCGACTCATGGCGCATTTGGTTGTGTAGCTTTTGGGATAGGAACTTCACAAGTGGAGCAGGTGATGGCGACTCAATGTTTGATCTTGACTCGACCGAAGACGATGCGTATTAATGTGGAGGGTCAAGCCCCAAAAGGTGTTACGGCAAAAGATATTATTCTATATGTAATAGCCAAACTAGGAACAGGAGGCGGAACGGGTTACTTCGTGGAATACGCGGGTGAAGCGATAAGAGCTTTATCGATGGAAGGACGAATGACAATATGTAATATGAGCATAGAAATGGGTGCGAGAGGTGGATTAATTGCGCCTGACCAAACAACATTTGATTATATAGAAGGAAGAGAACATGCGCCCAAAGGTGCGGAATGGAGTAATGCGGTTAGTTATTGGGAAGGACTATGTACAGAAGAAGGAGCGACATTTGATGTGGAGTATACATACGATGCGAAAGATATTAGTCCTATGATAACTTATGGGACGAACCCAGGAATGGGGATGGGAATAAGCGAGTCGATACCAGCGGATGTGAATGAAAAGTCTATGAAATACATGGGACTTTCGGGAGGAGATCAATTACTTGGGAAGAAAGTGCAGCATGTATTTATAGGAAGTTGTACGAACAGTAGAATTGAGGATTTGAGAATGGTGGCAGAATTTGTGAAAGGTAAAAAGAAGGCGGATAGTATACAGGCAATGATTGTCCCTGGCTCCAAGGAAGTTGAGAAGCAAGCCAAGGAAGAGGGACTGGATAAGATATTTGAAGAAGCGGGATTTACATTGCGCGAACCTGGTTGTTCGGCGTGTCTTGGGATGAATGAAGATAAGATTCCGTCGGGAGAATATTGTGTTTCGACATCGAATCGGAATTTTGAGGGAAGACAAGGCGCGGGTGCGAGGACATTATTGGCAAGTCCGTTGACAGCGGCTGCAGTGGCTATTGCGGGGGAGATTGTGGATGTACGTTTAATTTAATTAGTAATTAACAATTAGTAATGAGTAATACCGGCGTGATGTGGGTGTGTTGTGTCAATTAATAATTAACAATTAGTAATTAATAATACTAGTGTGATGTGGGTGGTGTGTTTACGTGTGTTGTGTGGGTGTGTTGTGTCTGTGTGTTGTGTGGAAAAAAAATTATAGTATGGCGTTCTGCTTGATAGATGCTGAAAATATGAAAGAAGAATAATGGAAAAATTAAGCTATATAAAATCGACTTTGGTACCGATGCCCATAGAGAATGTGGATACGGATCAGATCATTCCTGCACGTTTTTTAAAAGCGATAACGAAGGAGGGATTTGGAGACAATCTATTTAGGGACTGGAGATATAACAAAGATGGAAGTGAAGTGCAGGATTTCGTGTTGAACAATCCAGTATATAAGGGAACAGTGTTGGTTGCGGGAAAGAATTTTGGGAGTGGATCGAGTAGAGAACATGCGGCTTGGTCTTTACATGACTATGGCTTTCGCATCATTATTTCGAGTTATTTTGCTGACATTTTCAAGTCCAATGCGCTTAACAACGGCTTGCTTCCTATTACGGTTAGCGAAAGTGTGTTGAGTGAGATTTTCACGAAGATAGAAGCCGATCCACGATTTAAGTGTGAGGTGAATGTAGAGGAACAGGAGTTGAGATATGGAGATAAAACCATTTCTTTTGAGCTTGACTCATACAAAAAAGAATGCCTTATCAATGGCTATGACGACATCGATTTTCTGCTAAGCATTAAAGAAGAAATCGAAGTTTTCGAAAAACAACAGGAGATTTATTAATGAAGAAATTAGAAAATATTACCGTTCTCAAAGGTGACGGTATAGGACCAGAAGTTGTAAATGAAGCCATCAAAGTGATGGAGGGTTGCGCCCAAAAATTTAAACTGAATTTCCATTTTACTGAAAAATTGATGGGAGCTGCAGCAATCGATGCAACAGGTTCTCCCCTTCCCGACGATACATTGGAATCTTGTAAAGCAGCCGATGCGGTTTTGCTAGGAGCTATCGGTGATCCACGCTTCGACAACGACCCTACTCTTAAAGTCCGTCCAGAACAAGGACTACTTGCGCTAAGAAAAGGGCTCGGTTTATTCGCTAATATTCGTCCATTGAAAATTTTCGACTCGTTAAAGTATTTATCGGTTTTGAAACCCGAACAACTCGATGGAGTAGACTTGATAATTTATAGAGAGTTAACGGGTGGAATCTATTTTGGGAAAAGAGAAACTGTTGACGACTTTGCAACAGACGAATGCAAATACCACGAATACGAGATCGAAAGAATAGCAAAATTAGCTTTCGAAAAAGCCCGACAAAGACCACGAAAAACACTTTGCTTAATTGATAAAGCAAACGTTCTTGACACCTCTAGATTATGGAGAAAAGTCGTTCAAAGAATGGCAACTTCTTATCCCGACGTTACATTGGATTATCTATTCGTAGACAATGCAGCGATGCAATTGATATTGAATCCAGCACAATTTGATGTGATTTTAACGTCGAATATGTTTGGTGATATCATCAGTGATGAAGCGAGTATTTTGGGCGGAAGCCTAGGCTTGTTACCAAGTAGTTCAGCAGGAGAAACATCGAGACTATACGAACCATCGCATGGGTCATATCCGCAAGCAACTGGTAAGAATATTGCTAATCCATTGGCAACAATCTTGAGTGTAGAAATGATGTTCAGGGATTTTGGTTACGAAGAAATTGCAGATGCCGTAATGAACGCAGTACAACATGTGATTGACAAAAGAATCTTAACGCCTGACCTAGAGAAGGAACATCCAGTAGGGACGAGTGATGTGGGTGATGCAGTTAGTGAACGGATTTTGGAGGGTTGATATTTTTACAGAAACATCTTCTCAGATTACAAAATTTAAGTTCTTCGCTAAGCCATTTTTCGATCGTTGTTATACTTATTTAATTTTCTTAATCTTATTTTTTGACGTAAATAAATTATACAGATTGCACTTTATAATTGCGGTTAAAATTCAGTAATTATCCAAAGAGAGTCGAGGAGAAAAGCGGATACATGGCCTTAGCCCTGTTGAGTATTTTCGACGAAGAGTATCGAAGGATAAAACTTAATTTTACCGCCATTATATGGTTCAATCTGTATTACAGTTAATCCTACGAGAAGTAAGGGATAAAGAAAGCAAAACAATATTGCATTTATTTCGTAGTAAGACAGATTAAAAATATTAGCAAGATTTATTACGTAATCTGTGCAGTAAGCATAAAGTTCTTTTCCTAAGTGTTCCATGCTATTACCGTTTATTTAATTGTCGAATTTTAAATTGCATCCTAATTGATTGAATCAATAAAACATAGATAATTAAAGGAAATAGTATGACCAAAAATATGATGTTAGCTAATCCATAATTCCCTGTTGATTTTAAAACCCGAATTATTCCAAAATAAACAGGATCGATCTTATCGACATACGACTTAGATAATTTTACATGGTTCTCTTTGCAATAAGTTGTGTTGTTATGACAAATCCAGGAGCATCTTTCTTTTGTCTTCTTTGCTGTATTAATTGCTGTTATTCCGTACGTGTTATATCCTTCTTCATTTGAATTATATCTAACGTACTCATTTATTAAAACCATACTGAGGATAGGAAAGATTAATATCGAAAAGTATAGAATGAATTTTTTCATTTTTAAAATAGAATGGCTTGATTTTATGCCAGTTTTAAGTTAAGCTGGATTAATGATTTTCTTATCTCATTATGGTCAAACTCCCTTTGTCTATTTTTTGTTGCCCGTCTGAAGTAGTATACTCAACTAAATAAGCATATACTCCCGCTTGGCAATTTTTACCATTTAATTTCCCGTCCCATGTGGGTAAATCATCAACGGAATAATAAACTAGATTACCCCATCGGTCGTATATAGCACACGTTTTAACTTCAAGATTCTCCGAAGGAAATACAATCCATTCATCGTTTAAGTTATCTGAATTAGGTGAAAAGACATTCGGAATGTAGATGTTTTCTTCCGCCTCTTTAATTCTTATGATAAAGGTGGATTCAAACATGCATCCCGATTCATGAAGTAAATAGATTGTTATTTCTGAATCTTCTGTTGGGGTAATTTCAACTTGCATACAAGTTACACAGTTAATTATAGAATCGTCATTCCATACGACTGTCCATTCAGCTGTGTCTAATCCCAAGTCCACTAATATCGATGCATCTTCTACAATCATAGTATCAGTAATAGTTGGTATTTCACTAAAATTAGGAAGTTGAGGTAAGGTTATTTCAAACTGTTTTTCACAATTGGGTTCAGCATAAAGTGTAAGGCTTGTTTCCGTTTCACCATTGAAATAAATAGATTCAAAACTTGTATCGCCATTGCTCCAAACAGGTTGCCAAACTGCTTGTGGATCAATACTTACCAAAATGACTAAATCCTCGCAATCAATATTTATTTCTGGTGTGGGTGGATCAGGTATGAACTGGATAGAAATATGATGAATAGAATCACAGCCTATATCTGATGTATATAACGCTTCAAACATTCCTTCATCTTGAGTCCATTCATTGTTAATAAGAATAGAATCTCCAGTACACAGAACAAGCTCTTCATACGTCTCCACCAAGGGGTAAAATCCAATATGAAAATAGATTAAACTATCACATCCATTGATAGCATTATTCGTTTCAAAAATATCACTTTCTTCTGTTATCGATTGTGATAATAAAAATACTGTATCACCTTGGCAAGCCATAATGGTATCGTAATTTGTAACGTTTTCTCTTCTTATTAATTCTAAGAAAATGAGTGAATCACATCCACTATTGTTGGTAACAAATGTTTCATAAAATCCATCATCTTTGTACCAGTTACCATAAATAAAAATGGAATCTCCTTCACAAAATTCAAGTTGGACCTCATTAGTAGGAATAGGGTTCACTAATACTGAAACAGTATGTATAGAGTCACAGCCTAAACTTGATATGTATGTTTCTTGGAGCACAGAATCTACATAGATCCATTGTCCAAAAACTTGAATGGAATCATTATCACATATATGAAAAGTTTCAAAAGCTTCTAATTCATTCACAACTTCAAGTTGTAACATAATTGTGCTATCGCAACCTAATTCATTTATCGTGTTCATCTCGTATACACCTTGGGCATTTATGTATTGCCCATCAAATAGAATAGAATCTGATGCACAAATCTGCTCTATTTGCATAGTAGTATCAGGTGAAACAAAAGTTACTTCGAGCACATCGTAGTTAAGGCAATCATCCGAAAGGTTTTCATAAACTCCGGTTGCTTCAATAGATAATCCAAAGAATAAGACAGTATCTCCTATACAAGAAGTCACAGACATCGTATCAAATTCGGGTAAAATTTGTTCAATAATAATAGTGTCATAAAAAACACAATTCTCAGTTATTCCTTGAACAATAAACGTTTCTTCATTCTCTATTACAACGGATGTAATCATGCAGGTATCACAACTTACCTGATCACTAGGAAACCATTGTATAGCTTCATATGCTCCTTCGATTGTTAATGATGTATCTTGATTATAACAAAGTGTAATATCATCCCCCAAATCAATGTTGTTTTCCTCAATTGTTATGATCACAGTATCTTGATACACTCTTCCGCATAGGTCAATCGCCTCCACATGATGGACACCTGCTTCTAATGTTGTATAAATAGAATCCGTTGTCAAGTCATTCCAAAGGTAACTTTCAAAACCTTCTCCTGCGTGTAAGGTGATTTCTTCAGAAGTACATGCATTGATGTCTGGGCCTAGGTCGAGAACTTTTTCTGCATTCCCTAAAGGTTGACAATTAACTGCTTGTTCGACCAAGGAAAGGTCTTCTGTTGGACTAGGAGCTGTAAACAAGGTACTTGTTGGAGAAATTGCCGTCATAGAATAGTTTTGATTTGTCGAACTAAACATTGTATCTGAAAGGCAATCACCTGAGAAATCAGTATCAAAATAACCAACTAAAACATCATTACCTCCGTAAGAAAATGGATGTCCAGTTCTTCCATCTGAATAATAAATGGAACTACCAACAACATCTATTGACGGAGCCGTAAAAGAGGTTTCTCCATTGTCAATATATTTAAAATCAGTAATATTGATTTGACCAGCATTTATTTCCGCTTTACAAATGATAGGTAGTCCTCCACTAGTACGACCAACAGTAAATAATTCATTGTTATTATTTTTCTTTAATTCCGTGAAATCTACAACCCCTTGATTACTTACTGATAAACTGCTTATAAAATTTAAATCTGAATCAAGTATGGTTAGAAGAGCTTGACTATTTGTTAAGCCCATTCTACCAGCAATAGCAATGTTGCCATTGTTTAATTGTACCGCCTCTCGAAAGACAGCAACCGATGAAGATCGTGCGGATGATAAAATCATTCCACTTAATCCGTCAACAGTAACAACGACACCTCGATTATTTGGAGCATAATCTCCAAATAAGGCTAAATGTCCATTTTGAAGCGCCAACAATCCTCTTGCAAATTGGTCATCAAATGTATAGTCTAATTCAACTGACCACTTTATATTACCTTGGGCATCCAAATTATGAAGATGAACTTCATCTGTCGCACTTACTGTAGGACCAGGATTTTCAAATCCACCCATATAATACGGATAATCGGGATCTAAAGGATTTTCTTGTTTTACTATCCTAAATAATGCTTCTCTCGCAACATTTTGATAAGATCTTATAAAACCAAGCGTTCCGTCCTCATTAATTCTAGCCAAAATTGAACGATTATCTGATTGAACAGGTAGAGTTCTTCCGACTAATAAAAATGCATTATCATCAGTCTTAACAAAATCAGCTAATTGACTTGCTCCATCCAATTTATATTCCCAAACTACTTCATTATCACCATTGAGCTTAGTAAAGGTTGCAACAGATTGACCATTGGAAAAAGTTGATCCTATATAGTAAGTAAATCCATCAAAATGTTTTATTCGACTTGGGCTATTGTCAAATTCGTCTCCACAAATTATTAAGTTCTCGCAACATCCAAGCTGTGAACTAAAACTATATGGCGCCGAACTTGGTTCTTTTTCTTCAGAACTATTATTACCAAAAGAAAGGTTTATGGAATCTCTTAGTTCATTTTGTATTTTATTGAAAACAGACTGACTGCATACCTGGTTAAAACTAAGTAATAAAACTAAGTTGATTGAAATGATTAATTTCATTGATGGTTATATTTTCGTTCGTTGGTTGGGAGGAACTTTTGTAAACAAATTTGGATTTTTACTTTATCCATATTGTTTTAGCTAAAAGCCCCCATATTTGACCCTACGAATTTATGAAGTGTTGCATGACAATGAAATTAATTTTTGTTGAATGGTAAAATGAAACTTTAAAACAGATGTGGTATAACAAGGAATCTGTTTTTATATATCTTTGTTTGACTTATAGAATTATTTATATGAAATCGTTTCCACTATTTTTTGCATTTCTTTTAATGGTACTTTTCTTAGGCTGTGAGCCTAACCCTTGCGAAAATATAGAGTGTGGACCCGGAGATTGTGTCGAAGGAATCTGCGATTGCCCGGAAGGATTTGTGGGGGATAATTGTGAAATAAAGCTGTGTTTCGGTGTACCATGTATTAATGGAGATTGTGACCTTGAAACTGAAACCTGCAATTGTAATCCAAATTATTATGGAGAAGAATGCAATAGATTTTGCGAGAACGGAGAATTTATAAATGGGACATGTAATTGTTCTGTAGGCTATGAAGGTATTACATGCGAAACGGAAAGTAGAGATCGTTTTCTAGGTTGGGGGGCTTGCGAAGAATGGAGTTGGACTGATGGAATTGGCGGTACACAAACTATTGGTTTTTTACCTGCATCATTAAAATTTGATTGCGGTTCTACTGTACCTGAGGTTGAGATTTTTCCTACAGCAACTAGCAATGGTTTACTGCTTCTTAATTCAACTAATAAGATAGTAGGTCAAGTATCTAAAAATACAATCAACTTTGACTTACAATATATAACCAATGACGTCTCTGTTTTTGGTACAGCTAGTTTAGGGTCTGATCAAGTTCTTACTTTTGAACTACGTCATTTTAATTCCACTACATCGGTTACACAATTAGCTAGAGGAACTTTCACTCTTTTTCGTAACATTAATACTAATGAATGTAATTGATTGATGGTTTCAACGTCATTGTTAATGAGTAAAAAAGTCTTTCTTTATTTAAAAGAAAGTAAGTCTAAATAAAAGTGCATTATTTATACTCCTTTTAATTTCCTCACAATAATTACAATGAACCAAATCACAGGAATAAGGGTAATAAATCCCGTCCAAAATAATCCAACTTTTTTATCGAAGTCTTCCGTTCTATAATGTTCTTTTGGGGACACCCTAAATAAAGAAAAAACACTGAATACAATTGCTCCTATTCCTTTGACTAATTTATACAATCCATATAAAACTGTATCTTCTAACATAACAAGTATTCACTTTCTTACTTCTTCAAAACCTTGTATCGATAAACCTCACCTTCCAAATCAAACTGAACAAAATAGTGTCCACTCGCTACTTGATTTAATTCAGTTACCGTTAATTTATTTCCATTCACAGCTTGAATACTTTTTGAAATAAGCTTTCCATTTATATCAAAGATCTGCAATTCAACAGTCGCAGCATTCGTTTCCTGGAGATCAATGTAAAAAGTATCTGAAACAGGATTAGGATATAAAACATGTGTTGCTTTATCAATAGTTGATACGTTCATTACATTATCCTGATAGATTCTAATATAATCGACTTCCATTGCACTTTGAATAAAACTAGATGGCACTTCGGGCAACATTGCTACATTAAATAGTATGTATTGATCCTTATAAAAAGGCCATGTATCATCGTTTTTTACTGGTGGATTATAAGTATAATGAACATCGCCATCAATACTAAAAACCATTTTATCTTCAGTCCATTCTAATTCATAAACATGAAATTGACTTGATGCATTCGGTAGATTCGTTCCGCCTTTATTTCCCGTATTCCCAAAACTCGACGGCGTATGAAGAGCACTTGATACATAATCTTGATTATTCCCCCAATGTTCCATAATATCAATTTCCCCACAAGCTGGCCATCCGGTTGTACCAAATCCTTGGGTCTCCCAATACGCACCTGTTTCTGTGATGTTCTTTCCAAGCATCCAAAGCGCCGGCCATGTCCCCACACCTGTAGGTAATTTCGCACGAATTTCCACACGTCCATATGTAAAAGCAAACTTCGTATTCAATCGAGCAGAAGTATATTGTTTTGTTACTCCTTGGTTGGTGTAACTTTCTTTCTTCGCAACTAATTTTAACACTCCATCTTCCACGTTTGCATTATCTGTTCTATCAGTATAATGCTGAATCTCACCGTTAAACCAACTACTTCCATTCGGAATAATAGTTTGATGAAACCATTTTTCGTCATCTAATGCTCCATCAACATCGAATTCATCGGACCAAACTAATGTATTGAAAATAGAATTAGATGGTTCCTCATTCGAATTTTCTTCTGTATTATTTTGAGCAAAAGAAAGAAGAGGTAAGGCTATTATGATAAGGAAGAAAATTGATTTCATTTGATTTTATTAAGTAAGAATTAGGACATAAATATACAAAAACCACCGCTAAAACAATTCAAAGGAAACAGTTACCCAAGCCTTAATTTCTATTTCTCCTATTTCAAAAGAAGTGTTTCCTCCATTGGAAGAACTTCCCGTATTTTGAGAAGAATATGCTGAAGTTGAATAATTCTGTTTCGTATCAACTTTAATCAATTTAGCTTTTCCTATACTTTGACCTAAAGCAGCTGCCAATTCTTCTGCACGCACCTTCGCCTTTTTTAATGCTTCTAGTTTGGCCTTATCATGTAATTCTTGGTATTGACTACTTTGAAATGAAGGTCCATTCAACGAATGAATATCCATCACCAATAGATTATCGACTATCTCATCATATGACTCAAAATCTTTTAAACAAACGTATATCTGTTGATACGCATTAAATCCATCGTATTCTACAGGATGCCTATTTCGAATTACATTTCTAGAAATAGTCATTCGCTTCGTTTGAATATACCTGTCAGGAATACCTTTACTTTTCAAGTATTTAAACACAGATTCGGCAACTTCTCTGTTTTGGTTTCTCGCGTCTGAAATTTCTTTTGCGTGTTTTTGAATAACGATTGTGAAATGAATTTCATCCACTTGAGCATAAGCTATTTCAGATTGACTTATTTCAAGAAGTGGAATGTTGAGGGTTTGGCTTTCGCCAAAAAAAGGAAATGCAAGCATTGTGCAAATTAGGATAATGTATTTATGCATTAGAATGTATTATGTGTGAATTAAAAGATAGGGGTTCGAGGATATAACAATATTATTGAAACAATAATTGCTGTAATGGAGAGATAAAGCATTTTACTTCGGCTATCGCTCAGCAACCTTTAGTATTAAGCTTAGGTAGTTGCTTAGCACATTGCAACCTTGCTTCGACTTGATTCTTCACCCTTGCTTCGGCTGCAGCTCAGCACATCGCAACCTCTGATCCTTCTCCCTTCTGGGAGAAGGAAGCTTGATTTAATTTATTCTAGGTAAAGGCTTAAATCTTATTCTTTTATCTCCAGAATTTCTAAAACTTATCTTTTAAGAAGGGTGCAGTGACTGACTTTTTCGATTTCAAAATTCCTTTGGGGACACCCTCATAAACAAGATTACCTCCCTTCAATCCTCCATTAGGTCCAAGGTCAATTAACCAATCGGCTGTTTTTATCACTTCCAAATTATGCTCTACTACAACCACTGTATGACCTTTCTCAATCAAGGCATTAAAGGATGCAAGTAGCTTTACAATATCATGAAAATGTAATCCCGTTGTCGGCTCATCAAATATAAAAAAGACATGATCTCGCTTCATCTCCCGACCCAAATAATATGCTAACTTCACTCGCTGTGCTTCTCCGCCCGACAAAGTGCTCGACGGTTGTCCTAGTTTTACATAGCCTAAACCCACATTGAACAAGGGTTCTATTTTCTGTAAAATATCTAGTTTCTCTTCAAAGAATGTCAACGCTTCTTCGATACTCATTTCAAGTACCTCGAATATATTTTTACCATTATACTTGACCTCAAGAATCTCATCCTTGAATCGTTTTCCTCTACAATCTTCGCACGTCAATTTCACGTCCGCTAAAAACTGCATCTCTACTGTAATCTCTCCATCGCCTTTGCAGTTTTCACATCGCCCGCCTTCAACATTGAATGAAAAATGTTTCGGTTTATAGCCTCGAACCTTCGATAAATGTTGACTCGTAAATAATTTTCTTATCGCATCAAATGCTTTTACATATGTCACTGGATTCGATCGAGAAGATTTACCTATAGGAGATTGACTAACCATCTCCACCTCTTTTATAAGTGAAAAATCACCTTCTATTTCGGTAAATTTACCCGGTGTAACTGGTAATGGATCACCGATTTTCATCTTCAATGCAGGATATAAAATGTGCTTTATCAATGTGGTTTTCCCCGAACCCGAAACTCCTGAAACAACTGTTAATGCATTCAATGGCACATTCACATCTATGTCTTTTAGATTGTGATGACGTGCACCTTTTATACTGATAAAATTATTTGGTTTACGAAGTGTTTTTGGCACTTCAATTCCCATTTTTCCTGTCAAATACTGAACCGTTAATGAATCCGATTTCTTTTTTAACAAGTCTTTATAAGGTCCACTAAAAACAACTTCCCCACCATGTAATCCAGCACCTGGACCTATATCGATCAGATAATCTGCATTCTTAATCACTTCCTCTTCATGCTCTACAACCACAACCGTATTATCAAGATCCCGCAAATTCTTGAGCACTTCGACCAAACGCGAAGTATCTTTTGGGTGTAAACCCACACTCGGCTCATCAAGTATATATAAACTATTCGTCAAATTACTCCCTAACAATCGCGTCAAATTTATCCTTTGTGTCTCTCCCCCACTCAATGAAGATGACAATCGATCCAGCGTCAAATATCCCAATCCCACATCTGTCATAATTTTCAATCGGGAATCAATTTCATATAAAATCCTGTCTGCTAATTCCCTATCATATGCAGGAATATCAGCACTTTTAAACCAGTCCGCTAAGTCATCAATGGGCTTAAAAACTAATCCCATAATGTGCTCGCCGTTAATCTTTATGTTTTTCGTTTCTTCTCGCAATCGACCACCGTCACAAGTAGGACAAGTTGTTCGTCCTCTATATCGAGCAAGGATTACACGATTCTGAATTTTGTAGGTTTTCGCACGAAGTTGTTCGAAGTAATCGTTGATACCTTTGAAATATCTATTTCCCTCCCATATTAATTTGTATTGTGCTTTTGTTAATTCCTTGATTGGTCTGTGAATCGGTAATTTCAATTCCTCGGAAATTGCGATTAAATTCCGTAAATATGCTTTGGATTTTTCTCCGTTCCAACACATTATTGCACCATCATAAATCGACTTATTTTCGTCGGGAATAACCTTTCTTTTATCAATTCCTAGCACTCGACCATATCCTTCGCAAGTGGGACATGCGCCGTATGGATTATTAAAATTAAACAATTGATGCGATGGTTCGAGGAATTCTATACCATCAAGTTCGAAACGATTATTGAATTCTTTGTAATCGCCTTTATATATTTGGACGCGAACATTTCCTTGACTTTCCGAGAAAGCAGTGAGCACAGAATCAGCCATTCTCATTCGATTGTCCTCCTCTTGATTTACTGAAAAACGATCAACGAGAATAAATAAATCATTTACTTTTTCGACTTTTTTCTTTAACCATTTTTCACTGTTCTCTTCAACTAATTCCTCTATATAATAGGTCTCTTCACCCTTGACAACACGATTATAACCCTTCTGCATAAGCTGCTGAAGTTCTTGTAAAATCGTACGTTCTTTGTATGCTTTTGAAATGGGAGCAAGTAAAACCACTCGGGTTCCTTCATCCAATGATAAGATATAATCAATCACATCTTGCACTTCGTGCTTTGTCACTAAATCGCCTGAAACTGGACTATATGTTTTCCCTATTCGAGCAAAAAGTAAGCGCAGATAATCGTAAATCTCGGTCAGAGAACCAACCGTTGATCTTGAGTTACTCGAGGAAGATGTCTTTTGCTCAATCGCAATTGCAGGACTAATTCCTTTGATGAAATCTACGTCAGGCTTTTTCATTCTGTTAAGAAATTGCCTAGCGTATGAAGAAAGCGATTCCACATATCGACGTTGACCTTCGGCATATAATGTGTCAATGATCAATGAAGATTTTCCTGAGCCCGACAAACCCGTTACAACAACAAGTTTATCCTTTGGGATGTGGAGCTCTATATTTTTTAAGTTATTGGAGCGAGCACCTTTTATGTGGATTTCTTTGTTGAATTGCTTGATTTCTTCTTCTGAGAAACTAAGATTAGAGAAGGTCTGCTTGATCATAGAGAATGTAAGTTATACGAGCTGCGAAGTTTATTAAATTTTGGGTAAGAACCCAAAAATAATGAAACAAACTAAAGAGCTTTTTAGTTTTGTAGTTATGAAAGAACAAAAAGTAGCTTATATAACTGGTGGTACGAAAGGGATTGGCCTTGGTATTGCTGAAAAGATGTTGGAAAAAGGAATTGCTGTTGCGATTAGTGGTCGTAATTTGGGTCAAGCCCAAAAAGTAGCCGAATCATTAAATGCAAAATTCTCGGCGGATGTGCTGGCTGTGGAATCAAATGTGTCAAGTCATGAAAATGAAAAAGAGGCTGTTGCTAAGATAAAATCTGAGTGGGGAAGGCTTGATTACGTAATTGCGAATGCTGGTGTAGGGCATTTTGCCTCCATTCAAGAGATGACTGACGAACAGTGGCATCAGACAATTGATACGAATCTTACAGGTGTATTTCATACTACGAAAGCGAGTTTGGATGAGTTGATAGCGAGTGAAGGTTATCTTATTACGATAGCTAGTTTAGCGGGAGCAAATTTCTTTGCGAGAGGAGCAGCTTATAACGCAAGTAAATTTGGGTTAGTTGGGTTTACGCAAGCAGTGATGTTAGATGTACGTGATAAAGGAGTAAAAGTTTCGACGATTATGCCTGGATCTGTAGCGACTAATTTCAATGGAAATGTAGTAGATGAAAAAGATAATTGGAAAATCCAACCGGAAGATATTGGCCAAATTGTAGTTGACTTAATCCATATGGATGCTAGAGTATTACCGAGTAAAGTTGAAGTGAGACCAAGTGTACCAAGGAAAAAGTAAACTTCAGCCAACTTAAATAGTGCATCGAAAGCTTTAGAGTAATGAACAATTCAATTATTTAATCAAGTTTTCGATGCAATACTTTTTTTAAATTTCTGCAAGTAAGAATACTAACCAGACAATAAATAAGATAAATGCAGCTAATCCAAGCAAGTAAAAGAGTAAATAAAATATAATAGTTGCAAGGATTCCTATTAAAGTAAAACCACCAAAAAAAGAAATTATATAAGCTAGAATAAGACTAATTATACTTCCTCCTAGTGATGATATCCATGCTATCAACATTCTTTTCACTACTGAACTATAACTACCACTAGTTGATCTTCTTTCGCGCTCTACTCTCTTTTTCCTCTGCTTCTTCTTTTTCTTTATTACTTTTTTCTTCTTTTTCTTCTTCTTTTTTTTCTTGAAGACATCGAAAAAATCATGACTTTGACTAAATGTGTTATCAACAACATTCACATCCCCTAACGGCATGTCATGAGTATAAGTTGATATAGAATTGACAGCATTTAGGCTATTAGAGAAGAATAAGAAAACTCCAATTATTGTGAAATTTAGCAAAGTGAAGAATTTATTCTTCATAGTAATTTTTGATTGTTAGTTTAAAAGAAATTGTGAAAACACATTTTTTATGCTTGTGTTTCTACCAATAACAATACCAACCAAACGATAAATAATACAAATGTTGCTAAACCAAATAAATAAGCCATTATATAAGCTATAAAGAAGCCGATAAATAGCTCAGTAGCAAATAAAAGAACTAGTAAAACTATAGACAGAGCACAAGCTACAGCAGTAGATATCCATGCAATCAATAAGTTACGAACTATATTACTGCCAGATCGAATTTTAGTCTTTTTCCTCTTTTTCTTCTTTTTTTTCTTAAAGAATTTAGATTTTGCTTTTTTGGCTAATATAACTTTTAAAAGATTGGATGTCTTTTCTTGTTTAAAGGAAGTTTCTTCTTTAGCCGTTGTTTGAACAGCTAATGCTTGAGTCGAAAAACTTATTGATAAAGTTAGTATGATGAATGTTATTAAATTTTTCATTAGATAATTTAGATGTAAAGTAAAAATGAAGCTAAAATATGAATTTTTTGCTTTTACTTTAGATTAACGATATAAAATTATGATTTGTATTGATCCTAAGGAAAAAAGAAATAAATTGATTCTTTACTTCATTTCTTTTAAACTATCAATACAAAAAGGTCAGAAGTCTAAAAAATCAAAAATAGTATTGTTAAAGAGTAAATATTTTAGCTGGATTAATGGCTAAAAAAGCAAAAAAAATCGACCTCTGTCAGGGCTATAGCTCTGACAGAGCTTCTGCAAAAAATATTTCATTTTTCCAAAAAAAACATACATTTTTCCTAAAAATTTAGCATTTCATTCAAACTACTCGCAGGGATTTCCGTACTAAAATCAAGAATTTCAAATAGAAAATATAGTAAGATTTTATAACATTGAATAAATCTTTACATGTAAAAAGGCCTCCACGTTTGTGGAAGCCTACTATTGAATTTATAAAAACTCAATCCAATTAAAAACCCTACTAATTACACTACTTATTATGAAATCTTTATGTCAATTGGCCCTCTCTCTAAAGCCTCTTCTCTTTTAGCAATGCTTACTTTTAAAATTCCTGCATCATATTGCGCTTCAACTTTCTCTACATCTGCTGTTTCCGGAAGATGGAAGCTTCGTTCAAAGGAGCGAAAATCAAATTCTCTTCGAATAAATTCATCACCATCTGCTTCAACTTCGTCTTTCTTTTCAGCTTTTATTACTAGTTTATTTTTTTCAAGTGCAATTGATAAATCTTTTTTTGCAACACCTGGTATTGCGAGGTCTAAGTAATGTTTTTCACCATCCTCATAAATATTTGTAGAAGGAAGATTACTTGACGTGGTTACACCGAAAACATCACTAAGTGAATGGTTCAAAAAATGATCAATTGCATCGTTTAATGGATTACTATAATTACTCATAATTCTATTTTTTTACTTTAACTTATACCTGTTCTGTTTTAGAAATGATATAAGTTATTGATTAGTGAATGTTAATTTCCTTTGTTACTTTCTCCAATTTCTCTAAAGAAATAGAAAGCACACCATTTTCATAAGTTGCCTTTATTTTCTCAGTATCAATATCCTCAGGCAAGTTGAATTTCTTTTCAAAAGAAGAATAATCAAATTCTTGCTTCACATATGTTCGCTCATCCGTTTGCTCTTTTTCTAATTTCACTAACAATTTCTTGTCTTCCATTCTTACTAAGAAATCCTCTTTTGTAAAACCTGGGATAGCAAATTCCAACACGAATCCATTTTCATTTTTCACTACATTGTGCGGTACTCTATTTTTTGAAATAGCGCTTAATCCACTTTTTTTAGTAGGACTATTAAACAATGTGTCAAATAAAAAATGTGCTGGTAAACTCTTATTATACGTAATCATAATTTTGATTTTTTTAATTAAATAATTTACTTCTCTATTGGCAAATCCCGTTCCAGCGGAATTATTATGACATAAATTGTAAAAAACACGAATTTTGCATGACATAATGACAAAATAATGGAATTAAAGGTGACATAATGGCACTTTGTTTGTGTTTTGAAATTTGTTGAACAAAAGAAATGATATCAAAAAAGGACGCTTTTTGATAAAATAATAAATTGGGATAACGAAAAATATAGATTCGTTTACTGTTTAGAAACGATCAAATAAACAAACTACCAGTAAAATTAAATTGCACCTAGATTATAGTGCGTACATTGCTGTTAATGCCTCCTGACCCGCTGGCATCTTTCCACTTTCCTTGACCAATTGCATGAAATCCAACATCTCAACTTCAATTTCCTTTTGGGCGAAAGCCCCCACATCCAAATAATTCCTACCTCCTAACCCACATATATACTTCGAAGCCTTACACTCCATAGCGATTTTCAAAACCTCTTGACTGTTAGATTCATCCAAAGACAATTGCGATGAACGCATACACTCCGAAGTAATTCCCATATTTTTCATCATTGACTTTATTAACACGATGTTCAAGTCCGCTAACTTAGTCGTACGCCTATTCTTTATAATATCAGCGATAGTTGTCGCAAAGGGTGAAGATATATTCTGTGTAATGGTATGAATGATTTTGGATTCCCAGCCAATCGCCGAGGATAATTCGATTTTATTTATGGGTGTCCCCAAAGCCGCGCCTTTAACAGGAAGAGTTAACCATTTTACTTTCTGACTAGATTTGCAGAAATACTTTACTCTATTGGTAAAAGAGCCTTTGCTATATGGTACATGATCAAGAAAAATAAAGGTATCGGAAATTCGAGCTTTTTCAAAAAAACCCATCCATGGTAAAAAGTTCGGTTGATGTATTGCAATTTTTTTCATCAGATGATCCAACGAATAATTTCGAATGCTTCAGCAAAAGTCTTACCACATTGAACTCCTCGAACTGTAGCCAACGATTGAATAAAATCAGCGTTCATATATCTTCTATTACGTTGACTCTCGTATAATTGCAATGCATTTATTTTAGCATTAAGATTTTCTTGGCTTATAGAAATGAATGCATTTGTTCGGAATTCTATATTATTCCACATCAATTCATATCCCATGATACTTGCTTGTTTAAATGCGCGCAATCCTTCAGCAGCAATGGTACTATGATCTTGATGAATATCGTCTAAGACTGGCATGAAAACCATATCGACTTGGCGCTCATTTCGAATCTTAATCAACTCCTCAAGAATTTCTTGTCGGACATAATTCAATTTACGGACGGTGTACTTAAAGATGATTAAATTTTCCTCTAGTATACCTAGCGAAGCAGTGGCTTTTTTTAATTCTTTCTTAAGTTGATCTTTGGGGTAACCATCAGGAACTGATTCCTCTACCGTAGAAAATGCTATATATGTTACATGAGCACCTTCCGATATTGCTCGGTGAATAGTCGCTCCACAGCCCAACTCTCCATCATCCGTGTGTGGAGCTAATACGATTATATGTTTATCCTTGAAATCGATATCTAAGATTTAAATTGTAAAGATAATAGATAAACACCAAACTGTTTTCAAACCATGGCTAAAGCGAGGCAATCTGTCTAGGAGATAAAAGAACGGAAGGATCAAGACCTTGCCCCAACATGCTATTAATTCTTGATTTTTGAAGATCCGTTAAATCTAGATGTTTCAAATCTGATCTATTCAAATAATACTTATCGTCATGAGCTTTTCGATAAGCCTTTGTCCCATATTGCCTTCCTTTACCTAGCACTTTTTTCGAAGCCTCAAGTTCATTGCGATTGTTGGAATAAGAAGCACTTGCGCATTGAGCTTTACTTGCTTGGTCGAGAAGTGTTTCGTAGTCTATAAATGTGGGAGAATAAGTAACTTTCACCACTTCTTTCCCATCCATAAAACCAGCTTCAGTGTACGCAACTCCTTTGTGTTTCGCTATATTTTTCTCCCCACTCCAGTAACAATACATACTAATGTATGTCTCTTGGACCCCGCTGGAAAGCAATGTTAATTCTTCTTCGAGGAGATTTAAGTAGCCAGGAATTCCTCGATTATCATTGGCTAGCGCTTTATTCATAGCTGCTACTAACTGTGCCGCAGAATATTGGCGAGCTACACGTGGAACCAGTTGCTTTTCATCGGATGATAGTATGCGAACCACTGGATTATTCCAGCTAGGTTCATTGAATTTCTTCAAGATTTCTTCATCGTGTCCAGTCTTATTATTGTGAATGACAAGCGGCACAAATAGATCTTCGATGGCCTCTACGATGAGAGGATTCGAAAGAACATTTTTGCCATAATTTTGACAAGTGGAACATCCTGGAACTTCTTGAAAAAGAATAAACAAAGGCTTGTCTGAATCTTTAGCTTTTTGCAAAGCAGTATCATAGTTCCTTTCCCATTTTACATTACCTAACTCTATTCTTTGTTGGGCAGTGAGGCTTACGCCCAAAAACAACAATAAAATCACTATTCTACTTTTCATATATACATAATTTAAAAAACGATGACTTTTTACATAATTCATGTATCAACTTAAATCATGCATTAGTCAATTCACTTATTTAACTAATACCATTTCTACCCTCATTTCCTTTTCGCAACACAAAACCCTATTATATTTATTGGATTATACTGATTTAATCTTATGCAGCATTTTGGAGTTCTACCAATTTGGTTTAAAGTTAACGAAAGAGCGTTATATAACTAATATGTTTGAAAAAGCATTCCGTTGCATAAAATAACACAAGCGTTTCATGAAAGACAATTTTGGGCTCGAGCCCAAACATCAAAAAAATAATATATGTTAATTTGATTCTAAATCAAACCACTGTAATAAAATATTTTATATATTGCGAATTATTTTAATATGTAAATGTTTGTAATATGAGATATTTAAAGATTGCACTATCAGGAACTGCATTATTTTTGGTTTACTTATGGGTAAGTGTACTTTTAAATTCATGTAATAACAATAAAACAGTAGCGAACGACAGCACAGAAAATGTGGAATTATTAGCTGATGAAATAGACTACACAGAAGATGAGTTCGAGGGAGAAAATGAGGGTCAAGATTTCACTGAAAGTAATGACGAAGAAGTAGCAGATGAAGTTATTGAAGATGAATACGAGGAATCTTCGGATTATATTGCTGGTGATTATACATCATCGAAGCCTGAAAAGACAAAGCTTGAACCGAAGAAAAAGACTAGAACTTTCGAAGCTCCTACAACAAAAAGTCAAGGTAACTCTTACGGAGAATACATGGTAATTGCAGGTTCCTACTTACTTGAAGATAATGCTCAAAAGATGGTTAGAAAATTGAAAGGCATGGGTTATAGTAAAGCCGAAATTGTATATTTCGATCAATCACAATATCACTCAATATGTGCAGGGAAATACGAATCAAGATCAATGGCAAAAGGGACTTCTACGGATTTGAAAAATCAAGGAATCGATTCTTATGTCCACAGAAAACAAGATTAATACCATTCATTTCTGCTTCAGAATTGGTATAATCTCCTAAATTTAATTTCATAGCACTTAATGTATAACTACATTGTATTAAATTTGGTCATATTACATGATTAAAAAGATACAACTATGTGCGGTAGATCCAGTCTTACTAAAAACGAAAAGGAAATAGAGAAACGTTTTAATGCAACGTTTTATAGCGACGAACTGATACGCTATAATCCTTTGCCAAATTACAATGTAGCTCCTACTCACATGTGTCCTGTCATTACGAATGAAGAACCTGAAAAGATTCACTTATTTCGATGGGGACTTATTCCTTTTTGGGCAAAAGACGTGAAGATTGGTTATAAAATGATCAATGCTCGGAGCGAGACACTTCTTGAAAAGCCCAGTTTCAAAAAAGCTGCCGAATCTAGAAGGTGTATTATTCCTATGGATGGTTTCTACGAATGGAAACGTGAGGGAAAACAAAAAACACCTTATAGAATCACTACAACGAATGTAGATATATTTGCAGTTGCAGGGATATGGGAAAAATGGCAAGATAGACAGTCGTCGGAAATCATTTACAGTTTCACAATAATCACACAGGGCCCCAATGAATTAATGGAGGGAATACACGATAGAATGCCAGCTATTCTTTTGCCCGAGCAAGAAAAAATATGGCTAGATACTACCTTGTCAGCATCGGAAGTAATGAAGATTATCGAGCCGTATCCGTCGGAATTGATGAAAGCTTACAAAGTTTCATCAGCTGTAGGAAATGTAAGAAATAACACTGCAGATTTAATTTTACCATTAGAAGACAACAAGGATAAATAGATAGTACTATCTTTGCAAAAAAAGATAAGAATGTTTGTAATCAATATATATCTGAGATTTGCTCTTATAGCTTTAGGAATTATAGGAGGAACAATTATGTCAATAACATTGGGATTCTGGTATGGATTCCCTTTTATATTAGCGGGAGTAATCTTGCTAATCGGTTATTTCGTTTTAGGAACAGTAGGAAGTGCTGGCCAGTTGGTTCAAGCGCAAGACTTCGCAGGAGCTGAGAAGCGATTAAAATTAACTTACTTTCCTAAGCTTTTATACGTTACGAATAGAGCAATGTACTACATCATGCAAGGTTCAATTGCAACACAGCAAAAAGATAACAATAAGGCAGAAGCTCTTTTCAATAAAGCTCTAGCTTTAAATTTACCTTCAGATAATGAAAAAGCAATGGTTTATTTACAGCTTGCTAACATTAATGCTTCTAAGCAAAAGTGGGCACTTGCTAAAAAACAAATGCAAACATTGAAGAAACTGAAGGTAACTCAAAAAGAACTTAAAGACCAAATCGCACTTTTCGACAAAGCTATGAGTCAAAGCGGTCAAATGAAAGCACAACAAAGAATGGTAGGTGGTACTCGAGGTGGCCGTATTAATCAAGGAGGAAGTAGAAAGAGAAGAAGACCTAAAATGAGATAGGGTTAAACCTATTGAATCTTCTTGATAGAAATACAGTTCTAAATTAACTAAGTAAATATTTATTCGCTTTCTTCAATCGAAAGACTCTTTCGTTATTCTCTACGAGTTCTTCAGACTTATGAAATCCAGCTTTTTCATATGCTTTTATAGCTCTTTCATTCGAGGAATGGACATCTAGATATATGGATTCGACATGGAATTTCTCTTCAAGATAGGCACTCATTAATTTTAACGAGCTTGATCCGTAACCTTTGGACCAATTCTGCTTATTATAGATGATGATATCGACTTCTACAATCTTATTCTTGATTTCATTGTAGTTAATTTGCCCTATGTCTACCCCACTTTCCATAATGTGGAAACATCGACCTTTAGTATTTTTGAAATCAGTAAAGTAATACTCTTCGAAATCTTCAAAAAAGGCTTTTTTGTCGGGTACAGATTCCCCTAAAAGTGGGCTATACCAAAAGCTTGTTGCATCACAATGTGTTGCTTTTGCATAAAAAGCTTCTTTCTCCTCCGCTTGTATGGGAATTAGTTCAATTGCCCTACCTTTTATTCTTTCTTCGATGACTACTAGATTTAAGTATCACTAATTTATAACAGTTGTAAATATTGTTATTTTCATGAATAGAAATAAGCAATAAAAACACAGTCATGGCTTTAGCCACGGCGAGGATTTTATAGATTAATACTAAAAAGAAATATACAGCTTATAATAAGTTATAATTAGTATAATAGTCTAAATATATAAAGAAATTCTCTTAGCTGACCTTACGTAATTTGGAAAGTTTACTTTTTCCTAGTTGTTCTTTAGCATAAGCAGTAGAAACTTTGAATTCTTTAATGCTATCATTACCAGGTAATTCAAACATTGCATCCGTAAGAATTGCTTCACAGATACTTCTTAATCCACGTGCTCCCAACTTATATTCAAGTGCTTTTTCAGCAATAAAATCAATTGCTTCTTTGCTGAATTCAAGTTTGATATCTTCTAATTGAAACAACTGGCTATATTGCTTTAACAACGCATTTTTCGGTTCTGAAAGAATAGAGATTAATGTTTCTTTATCCAATGGATCAAGGTAAGTTAAAACAGGTACTCTACCAATCAATTCAGGAATCAAACCGAAAGATTTCAAGTCTTGGTGTGTAACATATTGTAAAAGATTGTCTTGATCAACTTGTTCTACATCACCATTATTAAAACCAATTACTTGCGTATTCATTCTACGAGCAATGATTTTGCCTATTCCATCGAATGCTCCTCCACAAATAAACAAGATATTCTTTGTATCTAATTTAATCATTTTTTGCTCAGGATGCTTTCTACCTCCTTGCGGTGGCACATTTACTTCTGTACCTTCAAGCATTTTAAGCATGGCTTGCTGAACACCTTCACCACTAACATCTCTAGTGATTGATGGATTATCATTTTTCCTTGCTATTTTATCAATTTCATCAATATAAACGATACCTCTTTGGGCAGCTTCTACATTATAATCGCAAGCCTGAAGCAATCTACTCAACATACTCTCTACATCCTCACCTACATATCCAGCTTCCGTAAAAACAGTTGCATCAACGATTGTGAAAGGAACATCTAGGTAACTAGCAATTGTTTTAGCTAATAGTGTTTTACCAGTTCCTGTTTCACCTACGAATAAGATATTCGATTTTTCAATAGTAACTCCATCTTTAGGTGTCCAGTTTAATCTTTTATAGTGATTATAAACTGCTACGCTTAAATATTTCTTTGCTTCATCTTGACCAATAATGTATTCATCCAAATGGGTTTTTATTCCTTTGGGGTTCAACTCTTTAGGCATCGAAAAATTATCACCTTCGAGCTCTTGTCTACTTCCTACTTCTTCTTTTATTATATCGGCGGCTTGATCAACGCAAACTTCACAAATATGGCCATCGATTCCAGCAATTAATATCATCGCCTCTTTCTTATCTCTTCCGCAAAACGAGCACCTATAATTTGATTTAGATTTCATCATTAATGATTTTTTATTCCCTTTAAAATTCAGCAAAAACTACATTCGTTAACTACTATAGTCTTCGAAGGGGTTAAAAGTTGTATTAAGATCAAAATTTATTCAATTTTTAACTTAATAGTAACTGTGTACAAAGGTAAAAATAATTTAATCGACATGCTTAAGTCGATTTGACTATGTATATATAATTTGGGTTAAACCCAAAAAAAAAGGCCCTGAAGTTATCCAAGGCCTTTTCATTTAATATTTATTTTTATGCCTTGTCTTTAGCTCTTTCAAGAACTTCATCAACTAAGCCATATTCTTTAGCTTCAGGTGCAGTCATCCATCTATCACGAAGACAATCTGCTTCTATCGTATCGAAATCTTTGTCTGTGTGGTGTACATAAATTTCATACAATTCATTACGAAGATCTTTGATTAAGTTATAGCTGATTTCCATATCAGTAAACTGACCTTGCATTCCTCCACTAGGTTGGTGAATCATCACTCTACTATGTGGTAGACATGTTCTTTTTCCTTTCGTTCCTGCACACAATAAGATTGAACCCATTGATGCTGCAAGACCTGTACATATCGTTCCTATGTCGGGAGAAACGTACTGCATTGTATCATAAATTCCCATTCCTGCAATTACAGAACCTCCAGGTGAATTAATGAACATCTGGATATCTCTTTTGGGGTCTGTTGATTCTAGGAACAATAATTGAGCCTGAATAACATTAGCAACATAATCATTCACAGGAACTCCCATAAAGATAATACGATCCATCATCAACCTAGAGAATACATCCATACTCGCTACATTCATTTGACGCTCTTCAATTACATGCGGTGTAAACCCTGTAATATTAGGCGCTGTAGCACCAGCGTGATCCATATATTTTTCTAAATGCATGCTACTCATACCCATATGTTTCGTAGCATACTTCTTAAATTCATCTTGATTAAACATTCTAAAAATTTATTGAAGTTATTTAATGTCTAGGAATCTATCGAAGCTTTTCATACGAATTAAGCTGTTTACATTCCTACATAACAATATTCATAAATAATACCATTTCGGGATTATATATAAAAACGAATATAGTAATTAACGTAAAACCATACTAATTGTTTGGTCAATTAGTCTGAATAAACAGAAAATCAACGTTTGAATTGTACGATTTAATCTGAGATTGAGATATTAAATATTTTGGGCTTTAAGCCCAAAGAATATTATGCTTCTTCTGTTGCTGTAGCTGGGTTTTCAGCAGCTATTGCATCTTGCTGTTTCTTATTGAATTCCTCAACAATCACTTTGAATTCATCAAGAGTAACTTTCTTTTCTTCCTTTGTTATGTTTTCAAGAACAGTAGATAAAAGTTTTTCCGTTGATGCTTCAGCATATGCTTCACGGAATTGTTGATTGTCAGACATAAGGTTATTAACCAATTCTTCGATGTTGAAATTCGGTACTTGACCACCGAAATAACCCATTACTTTAGCACGGATTTTATTTTTCACATCTTCAGGTTGTATCTCAAACGGGTATTTTTCTTTAACAGCATCTTTGATCATATCCCATTTCATACCTTTCATTTCGTTAGGTATCATTTGGTCTACTTTCTCTTCTGTATATTCTTCTCCGTACATTTTCAAGATCCACTTTTTCATGTATTCCTCTGAAACTTCCAATTCGTTTACTTCATTCAACTTTTCCATCAAAAGACTATGAGCAAGTGCGGTAGCTTGACCTTCATAAAACCCTTCGAATGATTCAGCGATTTTCTCCTTGGCTCCTTTCTCATCTTTCACCTCATCCTTACCGAATTCTCTATCGAAAAATTCTTGGTCAAGTTCAGCAGGCTTAATTCTATGAATTTTTTCTACTGTACCAATGAATTTATTTCCTATTTTCTTCTCTTCCTCTTCGTCAAGATTTAACAGATACTTTTTGACGTAAGTCTCATTTGAATTTTTTTCAAGAGCATAGATATCGAATTCAAATTCGTGACCTACATCTTTTTTGAGTAGTTCTTTTTGATATTCGTCTTCTAGTCTATTGATAAGAACTTGGAAACCAGTTTCCCAGCCTTTAGCTTTTTTATTACCTTTCGTGTTCAACTCATATGCACGAATTGTTACACGATCATCTTCTAAGATATCTTTGTCACCTTCGATTTCAGTACCTGCTCTTTTTCTACGAATATCCAGTTCTTTATCGATTTGATCTTTGTCAACTTTGATTTTGTAAAAAGGAACAGTATCTTTTTTATCAACACCTTTCAATGTAAAATCAGGCTTTAAAGCTACATCAAATACGAATTTATAATCCCTCATATTTTTATGGTCGAGATCCGTGTCTGATTGTTCCTCTGAAATTAAAGGAGAAAGAATGATTTGAAGATCATTTTCTTCAAGAGCTTTAGTGATATTATCTTGAACAGTTTCGTTTACAGCTTCTGCGAATGCTCTGGAGCCATACATTTTCATAAGTAGTGACTTAGGCGTTTTTCCTTTACGGAAGCCTTTCATTGCTACTTCAGATTTCATTTTAGTAATAACCTCTTGGAATTTCGGCTTATAATCTTCGGGAGAAAGCAAAATTTCTAGCGTAGCAGTAAGCTTTGTCTTATCAGTAACTGAACTTTTCATATAAAATCAACGTAATTGAAAACTTGTGTAAAAACAAGGAATGAATGAAGAATGTAAAAAAAGAATAAAGTACATCCAAAAAGAAAAGTGCGGGTGGAGGGAGTCGAACCCCCACGCCTCGCGGCACTAGATCCTAAGTCTAGCATGTCTACCAATTCCATCACACCCGCAAATGATTTCACAAAAATAAAGAAGTAAAATCAATAAAAATTTTCCGCTTTTGGAAAAGTGACGCAAAGATAGGATTTACTTTGGATTGTATAAAATTTTAAGAGAGAATAATTAATTGAATTTTTAAAAACCTGCTAAAGGGTTATTTATACAATCAAATAGATAAACATATTACTGATTTAACTTCAAAATTTTTAGATTTGATTATAACATTTTTTGACTTTAAGACTTTACAATGAAAAACAACATCCTTTTAATTACACTGCTTTCATTTTCAATCAATCTTTTTTCCTTCCCTACAGCAGAAATTAACAATTCGACTTACACCATGTGTCAAGAAGCAAACTTAATAATTACGGAAAATGAGGGCACCATTTTTGATTCTGGTGGACAATTTGATAATTATTCAAACAATGAAAATTGTTCCATTTTGATAGATCTAGAATGTTCAGAAAATATCGAATTTGACATAACTTCATTTAATTTAGAAACTTGTTGTGATGATCTAAGGATTTATGATGGTCCTACTACTCAAAACAACTTGATATACTCCAATGATGGAACTGGAATTTTTCAAACAGGAGGTACAGCTCTTATAACTTTTAGTTCAGATGGTAGTTTTTCATTATCAGGATTCGAGATATTTTTTGAAAATACAAATACAAATTCCGACGAACCAATTACATCAAACTTTTTTGTAACTAACAATCCTATTTTAGCCCATCCTACTCAGTTCACTGACCTTAGCAGTCCTGAACCTTCTTTCTGGGATTGGGATTTTGGGGACGGCGTAAAATCTACAGAACAAAACCCAATGCATATTTACCAGAATCCTGGTGAGTATACTGTTCAACTCATAAGTACAAATTGTGAGTTCAGTGATACCTTATCGAAAACTGTGATTGTCCAAGAAAGTCCGACAATAAGTATTTCTCCGGAATCATTTAATTTAAACATGAATTGTGGAACTGATACAACAATTTATGTGACAATAACTAATAGTTCAATAGAGAATGCTGGTTTTATTGAGGTAATAGAAACCATTAGCCAAATTGAAAATATTTCATTGTTTGAAATTTTAGAATTTTCAGGACAAGATCATTTGTTTACTTTCACTCCTACCATAGTGGAGAACATTGATAGTTTTTCGATAGAAATAACTGTAAATGGAGATTACTCCTCATCTATCGAATATGCTGATATTTATATTGAAGGAGAATTTGTAAATACTATAGGGGAAGGCTTTCAACAAGATGGGGTTGATATTACTAAAATATTTACATTTCCTATTGAGGTACTGAATCAGTGGTTAAATGATGGAGAAATTGAAGTAGAAGTAGATAACTCCACGTCAGTAAATATTTTGGGCACAGCCGAAAATAGCACAACTGTAAATTTATTCTTGATGCAAAATGTAATTAGCTCTATTGGAGAAACGAGTTTGATTGTGGATGAAAATTCTTCTACAGACTTGGAGATCCATATTTCGACTAGTAATATAGAAAATGGAATCTACGATGAAAGTTTCTTTATAACCACAAACGATCAGAACAATACGGCATTTATGGTTTCATTGATAATCAATGTTGATGGTGAAGGATTAATAAGCTTTGCTGATGATTGCCTTGACTTTGGCATTGTTCAGCAATTTAATTCTGAAACTTTACCACTACCAATTGAAAATATTGGGTGTACAAACTTAAACATTCAAAACATTAGTTTTTCAACAAATGAATTATCAACAAATCAAGTGTTTTTTACAATGGATGCGTTCGATAAAGATACGATTGACATCCAATATTCTCCTTCAAATCAATATACAGGCATTGACACTATTTATATCTTGACTAATAATGGCACTTTTAAGCATTGCATCAATTTGGAAAGCGTATTTGCTCCTTTAGCTGTAATTGAACCTGTACAAATTACTTTAGCTTGTAATCAAGATTCATTAATTGATATACCCTTCATAAATCAAGGTTTAGGAAATCTTGATTTCTTTATAAATTCCATGGAAGAATATGAGGATTCAGATGTTATAATATTTAATTTTAATAATTTAGAATATGATTTTTCATTTACGAATTATCCTTTGTTTAATGATGTAATTATTACTATTGGAATTGATGATTTGATTGTCGACAATGACGAGTATGTAGATGTCTATATCGAAAATATATTTATTGAAAGACTAATGAATATATCTACCGCCCTCAATGAATTCGAATATTCATTCAATGGTCAAGAAGCCATTTCGATGCTGCAGGATGGTGAAATAAATGTGCGATTAATCACTGCTGATGGTATAAGTGGATTTTCAACTGCAAATTTTGAAGTAACCGTGCGTTCTACGGAATTGATTTCTGAAGAATTCAGTTCTTTTGAATCCACAGTAGCAGCTAATGATACATTTATCAATCAACTTTCTATTTCATCAAGCCCTTTTATAGCTGGAGATTATACCTTTGACTACACCATAACTACCAATGATCCATTTAATCCTGTAATTAACCTTCCTATTTATTTAACAGTTGCTGATGTACCAATTTCACAACTAAACACAGACTGTTTTGCATTGGACACCATATTTCAATTTCAAACAATAGAAGAAACTTTAATAATAGCTAACCCTACTTGTGCCTCTTTAAACGTCATAAATGTTATAGGTTCAAGTGAGGCAATTAACTTTAATAAAACGCTTTTCAATATTCCTGCGTATAGCTCTGACTCCATTATTGTTACATTTTCAGAAAACAATGTTACTCCTTTTGATGAAAACATAATTATTACAAGTAATGCGGGTTTAGATACAATCTGTATAAACGGCGTGACAGAACTACCTCCTATACTTAATGTCAACCCAACAAGTATAGAAGTTGATATACCAGCTTGTTATGATTCAGTTACTGTTCAGCTTACCATTCAAAACACGGGAAATAATAGCTTAGATTTTGAACTTGTTGAGACAGAAGAGTCGGTAATAATTTCTGATATCGAAACTCTTAAAGCGGTAATAAGCGATAACATTGAAGACTTTTCAGCTGAAATAGCTAATAAGTTCTCCTTTACAAACGGATTTACTGGCACTAGTATATTAGACGGTGGGTCAGATATGTATGATAGTGGAAACATTTTAAATACCACAAATTTCAATTCATTATCCTATTCAAATAACATGATTTCAAATCTTGAAGATGGAACAAATGCAATTTCTTATTTTACGTTTAAACAAAACGACCTATTTGTATTTGCAGGAAATCTAACTAATGAAGATGAATTTTTCATAAGTGGGTTTTTAGGAGCAGATGGAAGCGGGTCTTTTGAAGGTGGGGAATTATCTGGTATTGAAAATAATTCATATAGTGCATTTTATAAAAAAGTTTATGATTCGTTTGACCCTTCTGTAAATCATTTGATTATAGTTAATACAGATAGTAATGATGAACTTACACAATCACTTCCTACAACGACAGACTCTGATTTCAATGAAATTTCCAATTTAGGTCCAAATACAACTATCATATATGTTTTATTCGCAGGTAACTCGAGCTTTGAATATGAAGAAGAAGTATTTGAGGATTTAGCCAATCAAATAATTAGTCTTTTTCCTGAAAATACTAATTCTTCAAGCAATGAAAACAAAGGGACAATTGAACCTTCTGAAACTTCAACAATAGATGTCACTTTTTATTCTGGTAATTTAAATGAGGGAACATATAATGATACGATATTCATCCAATCTAACGATCCATTAAATTCACTTTATGAAGTCCCTGTATTAATAAATATTGATGAAACATTGTGCGATCTTGAAATAATACCTAACATAGATGCGTGCTCTGGATTTGTTAATTTCGTTCCAACATTTTTTAATGAGGCAACTACTTACAACTGGGACTTTGGAGATGGTAACACTTCTACATTAAGTGCTCCCGTGCACTTTTATGAGAATACAGGATTATTCGATGTAACGCTTACTATATCAAACGAAATTTCAAGTCTTAGCGAGAGTATTCAATTATCAATAAACCAAAATAATGGACCAAAATCTGCATGTGAAGTTTTGGGGAATACAAACTTCCCAAACAATGAAATCATGCATTTTCAATTAGGCGACATCGACAATGAAACAGCAAATACTACAGGAGTCTTTCATGATTTCAGTTGTACTCAATCTACAACACTTGTACAGGGAGAAACGTATCCATATTTGATAGAAATTGAATTTGGCTTCAATGATAATGCTATGATTCTTATTGATTACAATAACAATGGCACCTTTGAAGAAGTTGAAGTAATTGTTAATGGTAACAGCGGCAACTCTGAGTTTATAACAGGAAACTATGTGGTGCCAGATAATATTCCACTCGATATTCCACTAAGATTACGTGTTATTTCAGACCCTAATAATTCATTTAGTCCTTGCGAGACAAGTTTTGGAGAAGGAGAAGATTATACTGTTATTTTCATATCCAATGAACAACCACCAATTGTAGATTTTGAAACATCAGCCATTGACCCTTGTGAGGGCATATTGCAATTTATCGATCAATCTATATTCTCTCCACATACCTATTTATGGGATTTTGGTGATGGGAATACTTCTACAATAATGGACCCTATTCACACATATGACTCTTCAGGAATTTTTACAGTGTCATTAACAGCTACCAATGATTTTGGAACACAAACAGTTACAAAACAAGTATTGAGTAATGCATTGAAACCTCAAATCAATATTATCAGTCAGGATTTAGAAGCTAATACTCCTATATTGATGGAGGCTATAGGAAATAACGTTACAACTTGGTTTTGGCAATTTGGCAATGGAGAAACTAGTAATAATCAAATTGCATCTACTGAATATGATGCAGATGGTCCATACGTGGTAAATTTAACTGCCGTTAATCAAATAGGCTGTCAACGAACCATTTCACAGATCATCTATATAGGTACAGTATCAAATTCGGAAATTGATCATTCAATTACGGTTTACCCTAATCCATCAACACAAGGGTTTTATATAGAAAATCTTTCAAATAAGAGTATAAAATCATTGCGCTTAATGAATGCTGCGGGCAAGATATGTAAAGAACAACATATAACTTCGAATAACAGTAATCAAGAATTTTATGTAGAGAAAGGAAATATTCCGAGTGGATTCTATCATTTGATAATGGAATTCGAAGATGGGAATACAATAAACAAAAAGATTATTTTTATAGAATAATAATTTCAATTTTACACTATAAAAAAAGAGACCCAAGAATTACTCTTGGGTCTCTTTGTGGTGCCACCCAGATTTGAACTGGGGACTCATGGATTTTCAGTCCATTGCTCTACCAACTGAGCTATGGCACCTCCTCTTCTTTCGAAGCGAGTGCAAAGTTAAATTTCTTTTTTAATTTAGCAATACCTTAATTGTTTTTTTCAGATTTATACTGAAATTACTTGATCTTCTACAAGGACAAAAACAGCATCTCCTTTCTTAACTTCAACACGCATCGACCCTGTAAAACTTCCGAATGCAGGCATTATGGCTACATTTTTCCCAAAATAAAAACACCTTAACTTCCTACTACCCATTCCTTTTCCTCGCATGAGGACACCTGGGTGAATATGTCCATGAATATTATATTTTCCTTCAACTTCTTCAGGATGATGACTAAAATGAATATCATCTACTACTAAATGTTCAACTACTTCTATTCCCGCATCAGCATATCTGTAAGCATCAAGTATATCATGATTCCCTCTTACCAAGCAAAAATCAATATCAGAGTATACATTCAATAGAGAAGCAAAGTGATCCCATTCAACATTAACTTCGCTGTGAAATAAATCACCTAAGAAAATCACTTGCTTACACTTAAAATGGGAAATCATCGAATCTAGTCTTTTCCAGTTCTCTTGAATAGCTTCCATAGGAACAGCAATCCCACTTTTCCTAAAATGCGTCACTTTCCCGAAATGGGTGTCGGAAATAAACAACATAGCTTTATCCTCTAGATACATACCACCATAAGGGTGAAGAACAAATTTTGCCTTCCCTATGAAATGTGAAACCGTTTTTAATTTAGATGATAATTCTGAATGAATTTTCGACATTACAACTGTCTTTCGATTTTTCCTTTTCCTTTGCATAAGATGCATTCTTCCTCTATATCAATGACATCCCATTTCCCTTCTCCGTCACACTGAGGACAGGTTACACTAGGGGAATAATTTTCCTGCCACCATAGATAAACCATGTAAAGGAAATAGCCCGAAATAAATATAACTGCAATTCTTAGTAAGAAAATCATATGCTTTGTGTTAACTATTGCAACTAAGAATTACGATACCAATACCTAGAAAGTACTTAATCGTGCTTCTTACTTGCAATAGTAGTAACGCAAAAGTTTACATAAAGATTCATTTTTCGCTTTCCTTTTTTGGGCTTTAAGCCCAAAAATCTTACTTAACCCCGTGCATTAATTTTTTGATGACAGGATTTAATAGTATACCAATAACACCTAGTACGATTGGCACTACAGTCAGTAACATGAAGAAATAAGACAAGCTATTTGCCTCCGCAATTTTCTCAATAGAACCACCCATTTTACCTGCGGCTTTATTTCCTATTGCTACTGCAACATACCATACACCAAACATTAAAGCGATCATTCTAGCTGGCACCAACTTACTAATGTAGGATAAGGCAACTGGAGATAAACAGAGCTCACCGAGCGTATGGAATAGATAGGCAAGTATTAACCAAATTATACTAACTGCTGCAGACTCGGCACCTGATACAATTCCATAAGCGCCATACATCAATGCAGCAAATCCTACTCCAACTAGAATTAATCCCAAACCATATTTCACAGCTGCTGGTGGATTGTACTTACTTTCCCACCATTTCGAAAAGAGCGGCGCAAAAATAATGATGAATAATGAATTTAAAATCCCAAACCATGATGCTTGAATTTCGACTTCATTTTCCTTTATTTCCGTCACTTCTGCTTGAATTAAAGGGGATTCTTTTCCTTCTTCATTTAACTTTTGTATGGCAGTTTTTGACTCTTCTTGATCTAAAAACAATAATTTACTACGCACTTTAATTAAATTCACTTTATCTCCTACATTTAAAACAATAGGATCTATAACTTTAGTTGTTTTTTTAACCAATTCAACATCTTCAGGAAGAACAGTTGAAGCTGTCACAATTACTGTTTCCTCTTCAATTTCTCCATCAACCATTTCACTAGTAGTGTATTGATCATATTCTACAACATATGCATTGGAATTTAAGTCTCTGTTTAACATCCAAAATACAATCGCCCAAATAATTACAAAACTTGATCCTAGAAATATATTGGATATAGCGTAATTAGCAAATGTATTTCTGAATAATTTATAGAGAACCCATGTTATTATAGCAATAGGTATAACTGTGATTAAAATATTAGCTATATTGAAAATTGTTGCCCATGAACCAGACATATTCCTTCCTGTGTAATCACTTGCAAAAATTGTCATTGATCCTCCTGCTTGTTCAAAACATGCCCAAAACAAGACTGTCATTATTGCAAATATTACAATAGCAATCATACGATCTCTGGTCACAATAGGATACCTGATAATTCTGCTGATAATTAAAAACAAGAAAAGAACGACTCCAGTAAGAATGTAATAATTACTGATATCTGTTTCTCCAAAATTTAAAAGGTTATTTCCCGCTATTTCCGTAAGCGGATCATTAATTATCCAGGTAATACCAATAAATGAACAGATAGCAATTAATGCTTTATCAACGACAGTAAATGGATTTAATCGATCACCTTCAAATTCCAGTTGCTCATCTGCTTCTTTCCCTTCCTCTTTTTTCTCTGGTGCTAATCCTATGTCTCCAAAAATTCCTTGAGCAAAATAAAACTGTAACATACCTAGCAACATAAATATTCCTGCAAGCCCAAATCCATAAGACCATGAAACCTTTTCACCTATATACCCACATAATAAAATCCCTAAGAATGCACCAGCATTTACACCCATGTAAAAGATCGTATATGCACCATCCTTTTTCTCAGGAGTGTCCTTATACATAATAGATACAATCGACGTCATATTCGGCTTAAAAAACCCATTACCTATTATCAATAGACCTATTCCTATGAATAAGAAAATCTTGGAAAATTCAAGTGCCATAGCTCCATGGCCCAATGTCATTAACAAGGCTCCTATCACTACTGCTTTCCGATAACCTAAATATTTATCTGCTAAAAATCCTCCTAAAATAGGTGTTAAATAAACCATTGCAGTATACGTTCCATACAATGATAATGCTTCTGCACTTGTCCAGTCCCAACCACCAATTCCTACGGAACTAATAAGGAATAACACTAAAATGGCACGCATCCCGTAATAAGAAAATCGCTCCCACATCTCTGTGAAAAATAATACGAATAATCCTGAAGGGTGTCCTAATACTGTAGAATCAAAGATTGATTTATTGGAAGTTGAACTCATAAATTTAAGTCTAGTTAATTCATTTTAAATTGCAAAGAATTGCAATTCATTTAATAATACAAATTTTCGTTTGGCTAAAAATAGACTATTAAAAATAAAATAACATAGACTAAAGGCTATTTTCTTTAATATGCCTCCCTAAAATAAAATATACGTGACTAATCCTAAACATAAATTTCTATAACTGAAGCACCCACTTCACCCCCTAATAACGGGCTTTCTTTGCGTATTCTGACTATTCCTGAAATATCGTGATTCGAAGCCTCTATTAAATTTTTCTTAATGTTATAACCCACAGTCTCTATCAGCTTCTGTGTAACTGCCATTTCTTTCTTGACAATAGAATATATGGTCTCGTAGTTGAATGTATCGCCTAAATGATCTTCGCCATCTATCTCTGAATATACATCCAACTTTACATCCACCACAAAACTCCTTCCTACTTTTTGTTCCTCTTCATAGAAACCATGGAAAGCATAAAACTTCATACCTTCCAATCCCACTGAAAACTTTGGTTTCACATCTATTTATTTTGCAGCTCGTACTATTGTGTTTTCTTTTATCCAACAACCCACATAAAAAGATTTTCCTTCTTCTACATTCGGGCGAATGAAAATATCCTCTACAGCAGGCATGAATTTTCTATATTGATTGATTAATTTCGTAGCATCACTTGAAACTGCTGGATCAATTTTCTTAGCATAAGTCCACTTATCAATCGCTGGCCACGTAACTATCTGTGACTTCCATCCTGTTCCAGGTCCACATATAGGTCCACTTGAAGCATATAATTTACCAATCAATATATATGGATCTCCCCAGTTCGCTTTATTTCCCGCTGCATCCAATGCATACTTTCTTGACTTCGGGAAATCTTTTAAGTCACGGTAATAAATCTTTGCAACCACTAGCTGGTATTTTGCAAGCTTTTCTTTATCCGTTTCATTAGCAAAATACTCATCAAATTTTTCTACTGCTTCTTCATATCTTCCAGTTTGATATAGCTTTATCGCTTCACCCAAAGGACCAGAAACTGTATTTGTAGTCTTTTTACAATTCGAATTATAGGCTGCCATAACTTGTGCAACACTAGCGTCTGTTTCTTCACATCCACCTCTTCTTAATCGAGCGAGAACTGTTTGAATGACTTCACAATCTGTTGGTGCAGCTTCAAAATCCTTATAATATTTATTTACATAATAATTACAAGGGAAAAATGACTGAAAGCGTTCTAGAACAGCTAATCGGTCAATCGAATAATCGTTGATTATATTCCAGTTTTTACAGTTGTCTCCACAATTTGATAAGCCATTTGTTATTGTTTCCATAACTATATTGGCATATTTCTTAGCTTCATCAACTTCTATATTTTTGCTTAAAGTGTTCGAAACGATTAGGTTACTAAATGGATTTACAATGTACTCAGGCATATCTTTACCTTTCTCATCAACTACCGTTTTAAGAAGACCATAAATGTATTCATCACCTATTTCGTCTCTGTAGTTGTAATATAAATCATAAGCTTTTCTAGAATTTAATTCGACGCTTGACCCGAAACACTTCTCACGCTTTTCATACAACATCTTTACCGAATCAGCCCACATTGTTCTTTTGGATTCATCCGTCTCTTGGTCAGCGAAATAATTGAAAATCTTCACACCATCATCGTAGTGATACGTTTTTCTCCCATCGGATTTTGGCGCAAGTCCCATTGCTTTTTGCCATAACGGATAAGCAGCTTTATAATCCTTTTCCTTTACTAAATCTTTATAGAGAATAAATGACTCCATTGCCTCAGACTGCTTCCTTCCTAAGTCATTAAACGTTGCACATTCTACCTTTTCTTTTACAACAGGTTCTTCAACTTGTTCAACAATTTGTTCAGTCGTTTTTGGTGTACATGATAGTACAAAAAGAAGTGCGATGATGCTTAAATATTTGAATTTCATATCTTCCTATTTGTTTGTAAGATGTTTTTACGTCTTGTTTTGGTGCTTTTGATTATCAATTCATAAATATATCTTTTATGAATTGGCCGTTGCATTATGGATTGATAACCAAAGTTGTCTTTTAATAATTCAACAAAGCGCATTATATCTTTAGCACGTTACAATTATTGTAAATAAAAAATGAGCACCAAAAGTTGTTCAATGCTCATTTCTTTTTTTGGGCTTAAAGCCCAAAATACATCATGCTAAAATTAGCTTAATGCTATTTTTATTAAATCTGCTTGCTCTTTGTCATGCACTTTTTTGTATCCAGTTGCAGGTGATGCAGAAGCTTCTCTTGAAACCAGTTCAATAGGTGTTCTTCTTAATTGTGTCATCACAAATCTCCAGTAACCCATATTCTCTGGCTCTTCTTGTACCCAAAGAATATCTTTAGCAGACTTGTAAGAAGACATCAATTTCTCTACCTCTTTCTGAGGAAAAGGATACAATTGTTCAACTCTCACAATCGCAATATCCTTTGTTTTTCCTGCTTCTTCTCTTGCTTTAACAAGATCATAATACACTTTTCCAGTACAGAAAATTAATTTCTTAGCTTTCTTTACATCAGCTAAAACATCAGGTATAACTTCTTGGAACTTTGTATTTCCTGTAAAATCCTCAATTGTTGACAAACAAGCCGGATGTCTCAAAAGAGATTTTGGAGCCATGTTTATCAGCGGCTTTCTATAATTCCATGTAGTTTGTCTTCTCAATGCATGAAAGTAGTTAGCTGGTGTCGTAATATTAGTGACAATCATATTAAATTGTGCACATTGCTGAAGAAAACGCTCTGGTCTAGCACTACTGTGCTCAGGGCCTTGACCAGCAAATCCATGAGGCAACAATAAAACGAGTCCACTCATTCTTCCCCACTTACTTTCTCCTGAAGAGATGTACTGATCAACTATGGTTTGTGCTCCGTTGTAGAAATCACCGAATTGTGCTTCCCATATGACCAAGTCATTTGGTGTAGCAAGTGAATATCCGTATTCGAATCCCATCACTGCAAATTCAGAAAGGAATGAATTGTAAATCCTTAATTTCCCTTGCTTCTTTTCTATGTTATTAAATCTATTATAGTCAGAAACTTCGTCGGGACTTTTGAAAATTGCGTGTCTATGAGAGAATGTTCCTCTTTCCACATCTTGACCACTCATTCGCACGTTCTTATTCTCTAATAAGATTGACCCAAAAGCCAACCACTCTCCCATCGCCCAGTCATACTTACCATCAGCAAGTAGTTTGTTCTTACCTTTCATCAATCGATCAAGTTTCTTAACTGTCTCGAAATCTGTTGGTAATTCAACGCAATGATTTATAATCTTTTTAACCTTTGTTTTAGCAATAGCTGTTTTGGGGCTAACTGCTTTGGTTACATCAAATTCTTTTTTATCAAGCGATCTCCAGTCCTCTTCTAGTTTTTGGTATTCATAAGGTAAAGGCTTTTGCTTAACTTCAGCCAATCTTTCTTGCAACTGATCATCAAAGCTCTTTTGCATTTGGTCAGCAAGATCTTTTTGTACATCACCTCTTTCAGAAAGAGTTGTTGCATAAAGATCTCTTGGGTTTTTGTGCTCTTTTATGATAGAGTACATCTGAGGTTGTGTGAAAGATGGATCATCACCTTCGTTATGTCCATGTTTTCTATAACAAACCATGTCAATAAAAACATCCATATTGAATTCTTGTCTGAACTCAACAGCCATCTTCACTGCGTGAATAACACCTTCAGGATCATCACCATTGCAATGAAAAACAGGAGCACCTATTGCGTTAGCAGCTGCTGTACAATATGTAGAAGTTCTACCATCGTAGAAATCGGTTGTAAAACCAATTTGGTTATTAATCACAAAATGGATAGTTCCGCCTGTTTGATAAGCTTCAAGGCCGCTCATTTGTGCTGTTTCATAAACAACACCTTGTCCACCTACAGCTGCATCTCCATGAATAAGAATAGGTAATATTTTGTCATAATTCGAATTATATTCAAGATCAGCTTTTGCACGAGCAAAACCCTGAACAACTGAATCAACAGATTCAAGATGTGAAGGATTCGGCATTAACTTAAGGTGTACTTTATTACCATTCACGTCAATTTGTGAGCTGAAACCCATGTGATATTTTACATCACCTGAACCCATATATCCTTTGGGGATAAATGCACCCTCAAATTCTGAAAATATATTTTTATACGTTTTTTGCATGATATTGGCAAGAACATTCAATCTTCCCCTATGTGCCATACCAATGACAACTTCTTCAACTCCTTTTCCTGCTGCATCTAAAATAATACGATCCAATGCTGGTATCATACTATCTCCTCCCTCAAGAGAAAAACGTTTTTGACCTCTAAACTTTTTATCTAAGAATTCTTCAAGAATCGTAGCTTCATTTAACTTCGTCAAAATACGATTCTTAGTATCGATATCTAGACCGTAATCATCTTCATTCGGCACAGATTCTACATGATTTCGTATCCATAGTCTTAAATTCGAATCCTGAATATGAGAATATTCAACACCTATTTTCTGAGCGTAAACAAATCTTAGACGATCTAGAATTTGCTGTAAAGTAGCGTTTTTCAAACCTATCTCTGTTCCTGCAAAGAAAGTAGTATTAAGGTCTGCCTCTGAAAGATTATAATCAACTAAATCAAGCTTAGGTTGTCTATCTTTTCTTACTCGAATAGGATTTGTTGTGCTTAACAAATGTCCTCTATTTCTAAACGCTCGGATAAGAGATAAAACACCTAGTTCTTTTACAATGCTATTACTTGCAACCCCATTAGATGAGCCATTTGACATCGTTTCTTCAAGTCCTACATTATTGAACTCAAAACCTTGAAAAAATGCTCTCCAGCCATCTTCTATATTGGAAGGATCTTTCTGAAATGATGTGTACATTTCCTCTATAAAGGAAGGATGCGCGTTGAAAACGTACGAATAGTCGTTTGCCATTATTTATCTTTTTTGGAAGTTTATAACCTCCATTTAATACATTGACTTGCAAATATACTACCAAAGATGCTAACGGCAATATATTTATGATTGATTATCTTGCTGAACAATACATTTAACTATAATAATTTATGGCATAATAGATCCTTTAATAAGAAAAATGTGAGTGAAAAAGAAGTTAAGGATAATAAAGGTAAAAAATGGTATTATCAATAGGGAAACGAAAAGGAGAAATTATCAAATTAGAACAAAATAAAAAGTCCATCTAGAAAGCGATGGACTTTGGGTATTTTTATCAGAGTTTACTCTTTAGCAAGAGCTAATTGGGAAATTGTCAAATCTACCGCAAGATTAGCTCTTTTAAATAAACTTGAAAAATTTTCTTCTAATCAAAGACACAACTGTAAAGTTGATGACGTAAATATATACTAATCAATGGCATAACTCGACCTTTTTACCTGCCATTAACATATTTAAATAAATTACTGTGTAAAAACAAAAGGTACAATAAAGTCCACTTCTCTTTAAATTAAGCTATATAGTCACTTTGAAAATTAAAGTAGAAATGGCAATCAATACTCTTCGTCGAAAATGCTCAACATGGCTAATACAGATTGAACCCTATAATGGCGGAAAAATTAAGTTTTATCCTTATACCATTTCTGCTTTAGAATTTCACATATTTTCAAGTTTATAAAACCAATTACTTCGTTAGAAATACTCACGATAGCTAAT
>CAZMKA010000010.1:0-3527 GCA_964566605.1 uncultured Saprospiraceae bacterium
ATTATATTTTGGGCGTAAGCCTCATATTCTTTATCCGTATAATGAGGTTGTTCAGCTAAATACTGTATTGATTCTAATAAATCATCCTCAGAATAGTGAGCAAAATAAGCGCCCATA
Source organism: uncultured Saprospiraceae bacterium (assembly GCA_964566605.1). Lineage (GTDB taxonomy): Bacteria > Bacteroidota > Bacteroidia > Chitinophagales > Saprospiraceae > JAHDFB01. Next base: position 118 of record CAZMKA010000010.1, read on the forward strand.
TTAGCGGCTTCCGTGATTCCAGGGCCACCACCAGTAACTATAAAATATCCCTCCTTAGCCAATTTAAAAGCTAAAAGAGCGGCATTTTTAAAGTCTTCGGAATCTCGATAGATACTGTGCCCACCCATAAAACCAAGACATTTTTTATTACCCGAATCTAATATATCACGTAATGCTTCATCTATAGCGTGGTCGTGAGAACTTTGATAAAGTGTTTCATTGATATTTCTCATATTTCTATACATAGAAAAATGATTGTAAATATTTAGATCTACGCTTCCTTCATCTGTTTTCGAATTTAATTCAGAATATTCATATAAAGATTCGCGATATACTTTATAAGGAAGTCCAGTAGGCTCGTTATAAATCATAGCGTTTTTGTACATTAAATAGCTTAAATCCTGGGGAGAAAATGTACAACCAATAAATGTTGAATGATCGACCTCTACGTTCTGCCACTTAATATTAGCTTCCGTAAAATTCAGATTTCGAATGGTGCAGTTTTTAAGATTGTGCTCTTTTTCAATAAAATGATCAAGTGACCTTATTTCTTCAATTTGAATAGGTCTTTTTTTACATTGAAATTTATTCATTTGGTAATTTTATATGTTCTAATTTTTCTAGAAACCATTGTCTTGATGGCAGTGAGGGCGTATTAATAATATCTAATTTTAGTGTTGGAAGTAAACTAGGTTGGTATCTTCCTTTGTGTAGTATTTTAATAAATTTTACTAATTTTTTAAAAATAAGTCTTCTATCATCACTTAAACCAGCAGTCCTTCTTATGTAAGCATTAAAGGTTTCTGAGAAATTAATTAATGCTTCTTCTTCAAATTGTTCGTAATATGCAACTAATAGCATGGATTTACTAATTAAGGCATATAAATTATCATCAAATTCAACTTCTCGAATTGTTTCGATTAATTTCTTGTAATCTTTGGTATAAAAATAATACCTAGCCATGTTATATTTATAGGCATTATCACGCCGGTTTTCTTGTATTAAAACAATTTTTTCATTGATGAAATCTTTGGTCCAACTGAATCTTTTCAATCTTAAAGCCACACTTACTATATTTCGGAAAGATGTAGGGGATAGATAACCATCATCTAAAATTGCTTTCGACTCTATTCCACTGATGTACACTTGAATGAATTCTTTATTAAACTCAGAAGATCCCTTATTTACTTGTTTTATAGCGAAATTTACTAAAAATGAATAAACTAAATTTTGTTCGTAGGTGTCAAAAATATTAATATGCTGTTCTATGAGGCTTTTAAGATCAAAGTAAGATCGAGTATCGCTATTATCAATAGATATTTTATATATGTTATAATAAATCTGTAACGCAGGAGGAAGTATTTTTCTGTAAGTTTTTACGATGGCTAAAACTTTGTCTATGTAAGGGAATTCATATTCAATTTTTGTCATTGTTTTCCAAGATAGGTAACTATTATAATAGCGAAGTTTTTCGATCATATAGAAGTAATCTAAGTGGTCATTGATTTTAAGAATATCAATTTCTTGACGGGATTTGGAAATTCCAGCCTTTTTGTCAAATTCATTTGTTAATTTGAAGATATTATTTTCTAATTTATAATTACTTAAAAAATATTCTGAATTCCTCAATTTATTCTTTGACATATACTTGTTAGCAACATTTATAGCTTTATCATAAAAATCTTTCAGCTTGTTTTTTTTAGAAGCGTTTATTAAATAAATTGCTTTTGCTTGATGATCCTCTTCAAATTCTTCTTGAGTTAAAAATCTAATTACTAGGTTCAAAATATCTGAAATTAAATTTCTAAATTTCTGATCATCAAATTTTTCATTTGCATGAATTTTTGTAAAGTAATATTCCTTTTTTTTCACCTTATTCTTGATTACATCTTGCTTTAAAAGTATGTACAAGGAAATTAGCTTTTCTGATTTATTGAAATATGGCGATTCTATAAATTTTTGTAATTTATTAAGTTCATATCTGTCAAAACTAAAAAGTAATGAAAGTAATTTATTCTTCGACTTATTAAAATTATTCATAATATATAAGAGCTACATTTTAAATATAAATACAAATGTAAATAATAAATATATGAGATGTGTATAGTTCACTTTTACTTTCAATTTTAATTACTATATAGTTTATTGATAATAAATTGTATATATATTGTATAATATTTTCATATGTAAATAAAATAATCTCAAATATGAAATTATTTTATATATGTTATAAATATTTGCATAGAAGCCTTATATTTACGCCCGTAAATGTATTAATTGTAAATGAGAACCTTGAGTAAGTTATTACTTTCTTTATTTTTTATATTTGGTTTGGCTGTTGTCAATGCCCAAAATAATGATGGTGTTCAGACATTTGAATTGGTTAAGAATACCAATTTACAGGGAGTTACAGTTAGTTCAATGATTAAGCCAATTGCAGTTGTATATCCTACTAATGGCGATGTTACATTTACTTATGCAGCCTCTGGATTGTATAATGTAAATTATATTCCTGATCAGGATTTTACAGGTGAAGATTACTTTGTGGCCGAATATTACGAAAATTCAGGAGTTCCTACACCAAAATATGTTCATTTTACGATTGATGTAAAAAATTCGATCATAAGAACTTCTCAAGACTTTGCTGCATCTTCGGTAAATAGTGAGGTTTCCATTTTTCCTTTAGATAATGATTACGCTTCACATGGACCACTTATCATTCTTGCTACTTCATTTGTGTCAGAAGGCTCGATTGATTTAGTTAATTCGGATGAATTAGTTTATACACCAGAGCAAGACTATGTAGGAGAAGTTTATATAAATTACATTGGTCAAGATACGATTGGAAGTAGTGCTTTAGGTACAATTAAGTTGATAATTAGTGACTTAGAGAATATTGATTTATACGGACAAATTAAAATTGCTACAACAAATAAGAACCCTGCAACTGTTTTATTACCTGTAGGTGGCTTTTCAGTTGACCCAAATAATTCTCCCGAACACGGTTCAGTTAGTTTTATTGGTACTGATGTTATGGAATACACAAGCACTTTTGGGAATAGCACAATAGATTCTTTTAGCCTTGTAAATGATTCTTTAGTTAGAGACATAATAGTAGAAGTAATTAATATTCCAGAACCAAATGGATTTGTAATAGATGATTACGTTATAACAACTGAGAATAAATCAGTTACGTTTGATGTGCAAGCTAATGACATTAAGAAAAACTTTCCTATTGTTGATTTTACTCAGTCCCAAAACTTAGTGCAAGACGTTGATGATGAAAGTGTTTTCACATACACTCCACCAGTAGATTTTACAGGAGAAGTTCAATTCTCATATACAGTAACCAATGGATTGTATAATGAAACAGCTTACATTACTTCCACCTCAACTGGGGAAATCATCAA
>CAZMKA010000010.1:3537-42616 GCA_964566605.1 uncultured Saprospiraceae bacterium
CTTTATACCAGCTTTCTACTCCTAAAAATACTCCACTAGTAATTAATTATGATATTCCAATATCTAACTTTTCATTTACTGAAAATGAACCAGCTTCATTTGGGGTAATTGATATTTACCCTGGAGTGGACACTATCGCTATAGGTTGTGAAGATATAAGTGGATATAATCTTGTAACATATACTCCATCCACTGATTTTACAGGACTTGATCAATTTGAAATTTTATATTGTGTAGATAATGATAATTGTGAGTTAGTTAAGGTGCAAGTTGAAGTTAAAGACATAGGTCTAGACTCTATATGTTTATGTATTCAAAATTGTGTTTGGGCGGGAGATGCAGATAACGATGGTAAAGTTTCAGTTGCAGATTTATTACCTATTGCCTACCATCAAGGTTTAATAGGAATAGAAAGAGAAGAAGCAAATTCTGCTGATTCATGGTTTGGACAGCATGCTGATGATTGGGATGTTATTCAAGTATATAATGAAAATGATGTTAAGTATGTTGATGCTAACGGAGATGGGTTTATAGCAGGTGATGATTTATTTGACATAGAGGCATATTATAATAGGTTCCACGATTTAGTAGCACCTGATAATTTAGTCATTAAGGATTATCCATTTGAATTGTCTGCTGGACAAGATACTGTTTACGCAGGAAATTACTTGAATTTGGATATTATAATTGGTAGCGAAGAATATCCTGTTTTAAATATTCATGGCTTAGCTTATGGTTTAACTTTCCCTGCTGTTTTAATTGATTCATCAACTATGACTGCAGATTTTTTAAATCAAGGATGGTTTGGATCTAATTCTGCATCATTAGAAATGGCAGTTCAACCGACTGCAGGGAGAATAGAAGCTTCATTTTCGAGAACTTCAGGAGTTTCTGTTAGTGGTTACGGAATAGTTGCAAAAGTTAGTTTTATAGTAGAAGAAGATGTTCTAGGATTAGCTTTAGATGATGAAATCGTTGCTTTTGATGTCCATTTAGAAGGAATAAAGGCAGTAGGCGAGGGTGGAGTAGAATTTACATTACCTCCATTTACTAAGACATTATACTTGGATTTAAGAGGTAATTCAAAAGAATTCGAAGATCAGGATGTTCATTTATACCCGAATCCTACTTCAGATGAAGTTTATATACATGTAGATAAGAAAATCGATATTAGTCATGTTCAAGTGATTAATATGAATGGAGTTTTGGTGATGGACAAAAACATTGGTTTCCATACTGCAAGATTAAATGTTTCAGATTTAATTCCTGGTATTTATATTGCTAGGATAGAAACTGAATCTGGCGTTGCTGTGAGAAAGTTTGTAGTCGAAAGGTAATTTTCAGAATAAAAAGGTTGGTTTAAGTATGCTTCTGTGTATAGTGGGAGTTGTTAGACTATGGTGCTAGGTTTTATGATCCGGCTATCGCTAGATTTACTACGATTGACCCGCTTGCAGAAGATTATACCTTCCAAACACCGTATGCTTATGCGGCTAATAATCCGATTATATATATTGACTATATGGGAATGGGACCTGAAAATATTATAATCAAAAAAGGAAATACTAAGAGTAAATCTTACAACTCGTATGTTCAAAAAGCTACTTTTAATCACTTACAAAGTTTGACTTCACAAAAATTATCAATGGATTCAAAAAGTAATGTAACAATAGTTAGTGGTCAAGGAAATACAAATGCTTCATCAGAATCTACAAGTAATATAGAAGATTTAATAGGTGATAATAAGAATCATGTAATTACAAGTGACGGTTCTAAGGCTAATATTAGAAGTAGTGAATTAAAAACTGGCTCAAAAACAGTACCAGGAGATATTTCTTCAGCATCTGATGGTACAGGTACTAGTTCAACAATTTATTTTGACCCCGAAGTTTCGGCAACAATGTGCAATACTGATTGTGAAACAGTTTCAGTTAGTGCTAATAGAGTTCTTGGTCATGAGATTGCGCATGCATTCAATATAATGATGGGTATTGTTGAACCTAAAGGTACAATACCAGAAGGTAATTATCCACGAGATAAAGAAGAGCAAAATGCTACAAGGTCTGAAAATAAAATGTTTGAAGAACAAAGATATGATGGAACCAATGAAAATAATTAGTATAATAATGTCGGCTATTTTGATAAGCTGTTTCAGTTTAGATTCAAAATCAAATATCAATTTGCAAAATCAAAATTTAAATTCCAAAATATTAAATGAATTTAAATCAGAGCATTTTAATTATCGAGAAAAAATAAATGATTTTTGTGGTAATTATAAAAAGAATACGAAATTAGATTATTCAAATAAGTTGACACTACTGGCTGGAAATAAGATGGAGCTTGTTGTAGACTATATAAACAAAAACATTAAAATATCAAGTTTCGATTCTATATTCTTAGTTAATTATATCTATGACGGTTCTTATTCTTCTGGGAAAGAGTTTTCAAAGGTTTATTCATTAGTGGTTTTTAATTCTTTAGAAATAACAGAATACTATTATTTAAGCGTCGATATTGAAAATAATGTAAAAATACTTAATGATGAAAAGTATAAAGCTATATATGATTATTATACACGCATAAATCAAAGTCACTCCTGCCAAGCAGGTCTTTCTAGTATAGTGAAATTTGATAAAGAAGGAATGATTGAAGATGTTAAAGTTACTATTAATCCAGAATATTTAATAGAATTTAATATTCAAAAAGTGCCAAAAAAATATAGATTAAAAGAACATTATAAGTTGTAATTTATTTACTAAATCCTGATTTTATCTTTTTAAGAATATCTTCATAAGTTTTATTAGCCTCTTTAATGACAGAAGATAAAGATTCGTCAATTAGTTGAATACTTTTGCCGCATTTACAATTTATTGTAATTTGATTTTTTATTTGTTTAACAGTAGGGTTAAGAGGTGCATTGCATTCAGGACAATTATACGGAATCTTGTGATTGTCTTTTAATATGTTCATAGGGCTAATTGTTTTTGAAGATCACTTTTCATGATGAAAGCATCAAGAAATTCTTTGACTAGTTTTTTCTTGTTTTCAGGAAGCTGTTCGACTTTTTTAAATTGAGCGAGAAGTGTTTTATCAGAAATACTTTGTTCGGCATTATCTTCGATAGATCCACTCATGAGGTAGTCAGTAGAAACATTAAGTGCATCCGCTAGTTTGGTTAAAACGGCGGATGTAGGCTTATTCTCTCCTCGTTCGTAACGAGAAATATTAGTTACATGTACGCCTACTTGTTTGGCAAGGGCAATTTGCGAAAATCCTCTTTTAGCTCATTAAGTTGTTCAATGTAGTTTTAATCTTAAATAGTAATTTCATTAGTAATATCACATCAATATCACAACTCCCTACTTGTCTTTCATCTTACTATTGAATTATTAAAGTCCTTGAAATTTTCTTTTGGGAGTCTTTTTCTTTCTATCTTGATTTGCGATAGAAAATCTCCCTTTTTTCGTAATTCAATTCGTTTTACAATCTGGTGAATTCAGCAGTTAAATCTGTTATATATGAGAAATATGCTACATAAAAAATCGATATGGTCTATAGCAATCATTTTGCTAGGCTTAGCATTCAATAGCCAAGTTTTTCAAGAAAAAAAGGAGATTAAAACCATTAAGGAAGCTATCTATTTCCCTGGTAAACGTGGCGAAGAAATTACAAGAACTAGTGCCTTGAAAGATTATGTGAAGTACATTACAAGTTATGATGAGAATGGAGAATTAATAGAGTCTTTACATTTTTCGGAGCCAGACTCTATCTTGGCAAGAGTAGTTAAAGTGAAAAACAAGAATGGTAAGATTGAACTCATCAACGTTTACGACGATGAAGAAAACCTGAAAAGTTCAACTAAATGTAAGGTAGATCGAAGGGGGAATATTACAAGTAAAAAAACATATTCTAAGGGTAAAAAGCTAGTAAGTAAAGTATTATTACAGTACGATAAAAACAGTAACGTCACTTTTAAAACTGTTGTGTCTTATACTAATTCCAAGAAATGGTTGACACGATACATTTATAATGACAAAAACCAACTGGTTGAAGAGATACGATTTTTCCCTATTGGGATTAAAGATCGCCGTGTCTTTATTTATGATGATAATAAAAACAGAGTGAAATCTGTTGTTAAAAAAGTAGATTTAGATAAACCAGTTTACATGTCTACTTTTGATGATTACGATAATATGATTGTTCAAAAGTGGTATGATGATGATGGCGATTTCTATAAAACCACTCGTTTCGAATTCGTTTATGATGCTAATGGAAATTGGATTACTAAAAAAAGATTTTCCAATAATAAATTGATGTTAATATGGGAGCGAGAAATTGAGTACTATTAATATTGGATTTACACACCATATGAATGTAAGCAAGTTCATACTTATTTTATTTTTGACTTCAATCGTTATTCCTTTTGGATATAGCCAAAACATAGATCAGTCGATTTTTATAGATTTGGCTGATGGATATGCAGGGAATAATTGTTTATACACTGCTAAATATCAAGAAGAGACTTATTATACTGCATATGAGGAAGCACGACTATTTGAAGTAATTGAAGTTGAATATATAAAAGAGATGAAAACCTTCTCAATAGAGGAACTTTTATATTATAAAATTTCAGATTCTTTATATAGAATTCCATCAGCTGACACTTTACAAAATGTCAGCTTCAAAAGAAAAGTTGAATCTTCTATTCTTGCTCCTTATGAAAATGGAGTTATGTTTTGTATTGTAAATGTTCATCCCCATTCCGATATTTATTCTTTAAAGGAGTTGGAAAGATTAAATTATACAATTCCGTATATTAGATTAAAAGAGGTTGCAAAAATTTTGGTAACTGAAGTTTCAGAAAAGCCAATCAATGTTTCTCAAAATCAAATTTATTTACCCAGAGGGATTTATAGTCCTTTTGTAATTGCAGTAGCAGGAGGAGATGCTCATGGCGCTTTTGTTTTCTATAAAATAAGGAATAGATTAAAAGAATTAGGCTATGATGTTGAAGATGAAGATTGGAAATTGGAAAAAACATCTAAAGCTTTGGAAGATTTTTGTGAAAAAAATAATATCCCCAAAGTATTTGATCAAAAACTAGCAGATGCATTAGAGATTGAATAAATTAAGAGTTGTGATGTAAACCTTACAAAAGGGTTATGTACCAGAATAAGAAAATACTACTATGAAAATCATTTTTTACATTATACCAATACTTTTTTTATTTAACTGTCATTCTGAAAAATCGTTTATTATAATCAATGATTCAATGAATGATGTTATTAATGATTATTCGAGATCAAAAGAATTAAATATTGGTTTTAGAAAATCAACTGATAGTGGTATTATTCTATATGTGTTTGAAGTTGGAGTTCGTTCATGCGAAGCTTATTATGGAACAAATGTTATAAAAGACAAGAAATTACACCTGTTTTTACACGATGGAATTCAAAATGTAGAGCTTAGACATTTAATTGAGTTTGTAAATCCGACAACATGTGTTTTAAGCATAAAAGATAAAGAAAGAGTATATGCTCCAGATGAACTTATGTTGTATGAATATGCATTTATCGACAATGAATTTGTTAAAATATCTGCTTGGTGATTCCGTTACACAGTGAGAAATGGATAAAACGCTATTTTTATCCCATGAAAAGAATAATGGTCATTGGATGTTGTGGGGCAGGTAAATCTACGTTGGCTACAACCCTTCATCAACTTCTAGACTTACCTCTTATTCATCTTGATCAACATTATTGGAAAGCAGACTGGGTGGAAACAGAACGTGAAGAGTGGGAAGCAAAAGTAATGGAACTCGCTTCAAACGATGAATGGATTATAGATGGGAATTATTCAGGTTCAATGGACATACGTCTGAATCGTGCTGACACTGTTATCTATCTCGATTATCCCGCTATAAAATGTTTATCAAGAGTATTGAAAAGAATAAGAATGTATAAAGGCGAAACTAGGCCTGATATGCCTGCTGGATGTAATGAAAGATATGACCTTGATTTTTTACATTATGTAGCTACATTTAATATCAGGAAAAGACGTTTTTTGTATAACAAGCTTAATGCTTGGAAAAGTGCTAATAAGCAAGTCGTAATTCTAAAGAATGATATAGAAGTAGAAAAGTATATAAACAAATTGAAGTTCACTTAAGACTTCAATCTCCTCACCAACTCTCTTAATTATGTCTATAAACTGTAATTTTACGGTGAGTTGTTACAGGAATACATGAAAGCATTCTTCAAAGATAGACCTATATTAAAGGTGATTTTTGGATATATAATAAGGACTACCACCTTACCTTATGTTATTATACATATGTACTATTGATTAAGTTTATATGATTGCCCCTATTAAATGAATGAAAGGTGAAGTTGTTAGTTGGTCTAAAAAAGAATTTTTGAATGTATTTAAATCAAATTCATCAATATTACCTTCGTTAAATTGTGAAAGTGCTTCATTAAAAGGCGCTGTTAAAACGTCTCCACTAAGTCCTTCAACAAAATCTTGCCAACTACCTGATTGAATGAGAGTTTGAAGTGATGCACGACTCACATTATGTCCTTCTTGCCTGAGAGCTTGTATAAGTAACGTCCCACCATTTCTCATTAACAAACTACCAAGAATACCTTTGAGAACTGAAACTACAGCACCTCCTAAAACACTGCCTGCTCCGTCCATTATACTTGCAATAGCAATCCTTCTAAGAGCATCAGATAGATCTATTGTTGTATCTCCACTATCTAAAAACTCTCCAAATTCACGGCCTATTTCTTGTGTGCCAGACACAGCAGCTCCAGTAGCAGCTCCTCCTGTAAAACCATCTATATTACGCAAAAAGTAACCTATTGATATTTTTAATGAGACATCGCTTATTGTTTGTAATGTTTCAACATTATCCTCCGCACCCTGAATCGTAGCCTGTATATAATTGTTCCAGCTATTCATCCCATTTTCATAGGCATTTTCCCAAGACATAATATGATTAAATGCGGATATATAGTTTCCTTCTAGATATGATTGCAAACTATTGTTAATACAATTTAATGCGGGAACTAAAGCATCCAGTGGAATTTCAGTTCCAGCTCTCCAATCACTCAAGAAACTTGCTATTATAGAAGTAATAGAATCACTTTCATTAGTAGGACCGAAAAATGCTTCGTGACTATGTCCTAAATGTGTGACTTCATAATGTCCTCTCATATTATTTACTTGATTTAAAGTAGTAGTACGTAAAAAACGATTAATATTTAAAATAGCTTGACCAAATTGTTCATGTGAAAACTCTACTTCTGTTTCTCCTCCATCGCTAAGAATATAGATAGGATGTACTTGTGGTATAGCTTCTCTTGTTGTTAAACTAAGTCGTCTTTGTACATGTGGCAAACCAGATTTTTGTTGAATAACATGTGTTAATTCATGATTTATTAATTCTATTCCTTCTTCGGAATTAGGATTGTATTTGCCTTCTGCAAAATATATATTGTTGCCATAAGTAAAAGCATCAGCTGACATTTCTTGGGCATATTTGTTTGCAGTGCTTGAAGTATGGATTTTCACTGGTCCAAGTTCTTGTTGATGTTCTGATTCAAAATTAGCTCTTATATCAGCAGGTATTTCTTTTCCTGAAGCCTCATTGTTTTCTATTGCTTTTTTATTTGTAGTCGCGATCGGAAGGCTTGCATCAGGCGAAGAATGGGAAATATGGTCTCCTGTTTTTGCTTCTTTTTCAGCAGAGCTTGAGTCAGAACTTATAGGAATTTCAGAGTCTTTTGCTTTAATTTGATAAGGAGGTGCTTTGAACCCTTTTTGTCCAGATAGAACATTGTTAGCATTTGCCTTATTTTTATGTTGTATTTGATCTTTATCATTATAGTCCATGAATGATGGGTTTAAAGAATTTTTACTAATATTATGAGTGTTTCATTGTTGTTGTTACTATCATGTAAATGGTTCTATTTCTATCTAATTGATTTTAATTCTATTAAACTCAAAAGAAAAGAGACTTATGTTTTCAAAAGCCTCAATTCTATATGAATTTCAGTACTTAGAATTAAATTCAAACTTATTATTTGAGGTAACAGGATATCTATAACTAAAGTAGTTATAAATAAAGTGATAAATTGTTAAGATGAGTATTTGGTAACGTTCAATTAGTATTTAGCAGCGAAGGGCTATTTAAACCGACTTAAAAAAATATTTTTTTTAAATCTCGAAACAGGTATTTTGTCGCCATTAATCAAAATAATGTGGCCTCCATCACTGTTTAGATACTTAGTAATATATTTTTCCGCAATTAAATGAGATTGGTGTACGCGAATAAAATTATGATCAACTAATAAAGATTCTATTTCCTTTAATGTTTTTGCTAAATATAATGATTTTCCATTCTTCAATACTAAATTACAATAATTACTATCAGATTCGCATCGTATTATTTCATTAACTTGTATAAACTCTAAGCCATCCATTGTAGGAAAGATAATTCTTTCGGTCTGCGAAGAATGTTCATTTTTTAGATTTTGAATGAGTGTCTCCAAATGAAGATTAGTAAATTTTGATTGCTTTTTTAAGACTTTCGATATTGACGCCTTTAAATCTTCTCCACTTACTGGTTTTAATAAATAGTCAATTGCTGAGAATTTAAAAGCACGGATAGCATATTTGTCATAAGCAGTGATAAAAATTAAATCAAATCCTGTGTGATTAATTTTCTGTAATAATTCAAAACCACTCATCCATGGCATTTCAATATCCAGGAATAAAAGGTCTGGTTTTAATCTATTAATTAATTCAATAGCCTCTTTAGAGTTTTGTGACTCACCTATAACTTTAACTTTTGGACAATGTTGACGTAGTTCAAATTTTAAATTTTCAATTGCATGTTGTTCGTCGTCTACTAAAATTGCATTTATCATATTATGATTATTGACTTAATAGTTTAACTTTTCGTTTATCGATTAATGGGATTTTTATAAAAACTATGGTTCCTTTAGCTTTGCCATCTTCCGAAACAAGGTCTTCTATTTTCAGTGATGTTTTTATCCCATAAATTTTTTCAATGAGATTAATTCGATCTAATGTTATTTTATTTCCCAGTGATTTCTTTTTATATTTTTCTTTTTTCAATTTTATTTCATTGGCTGCTTTTCTACCTATACCATTATCTTGAATTTTTATATGCAATTCAGCATTTATTTCTTTAATATCAATGTTAATTTTGCCAGTAGATTTTTTATGCATAATTCCATGCCATATAGCATTTTCAATATAAGGTTGAATAAGCATGGGCGGTATAAAAATAATATCACTATTTATTTCAGGTTTTACAAATATTTCATATTTGAATTTGTTTTCGAATCTTCTTTGTTCAACAGATAGATATAATCTTATTGCTTCTAATTCTTGTGAAAGAGAAATGATTTTATCATTTGAATTATTTAATATCTGACGAAGTAAGTGTGCAAATTCAGTAATATAATTTGCTGTATCTTCTTTTGATTTATTAATTGCAAAATGCTTTATTGAATTCATTGTATTAAATAAAAAATGAGGATTCATCTGAGCTCTTAATGCTTGCAATTCAGTTTCGGCTATTTTTTTGTTAAAAGCTGTTTTTAAATTTTCTTCTGATTTTATTCTATTTATTTTTAATTTTAGAAATATTACTCCTAATGATAATAGGAATATAAGAAAAAGTAATTTCACCCATATTAGTTCATGAAATTTTCTTTTATTATATAAATTAAGCTGAACTTCATCTACAAATTTTGCTCCATTTGTAGCTTTTATAGAAATCTTGTTTGTTCCTGGGTTTATGTTTTTAAATTCCACATAATTTTTGGTGTTTATTTTCTTCCATTCTTGTTTGTTTAACTTGTAAAAATACGATAAAGTATCGCTAATGGAATTTGGTATTTCAAAATAAAAACCAACATCCCTTTCTGCTTCATTTAATATATAAGTGTTTTGTTTTTTTGTATCTTTATAGTCAGTAGGTTTGTATTTTTTGCCATTTATGAAAATATTTGTTATATCAATTTTTCCATAATTTGATTCTCTATTTGGGAATAATATTGCCTCATTTGAACGTAGTAGATAATCGCGTTTATTAATTGTCCATAGATATCCATTTTGATCAATATTTATTGCATAGGTATTTTGCAAATAGTAATCTAATTTTCTATTGGGGTTTTTCCATATTAATTCTTTTGTTCTAAAAATATTGTTAGAAATATATGTTTGAATAATCTTGTCTGATTCGGTGTCTATTAATCTCATACCATAAGCTCTTGCACCAAATATTATATATTTTCCATATTTCTTAAGAGAATGAATTTGATTATAAAATAATTTGTTATATGAGTCTACAGATGTGGATTCGATAATTTTCGACCAGTTTCTTGTTTTGGTATTGTATTTTAATATTATGTGACCCTTTGATGCAAATCCTGGAGTTTCACCTGCATAAAGTATATATAAATTTTGATTGGATTGAACAAAATCAGACATATAAAAATATGTAAATTCTTCTCGTGTTTTGTATGGAATATTTACACGAATAAAATCTTTTTTATTCATATAGAATAGACCTTTTCTGCCGACGCCCCAAATTATATTCGGATCTTTTTCATCTACCTTAATTTGGTGTACATGATTGTGGGATGAACTTCCATCTATAAAAACCTTATCGTCCCATATTTCTTTGATTATTTTATCTTTTTTCGTATTTAGAAGAAAAAGACCAAACTTGCTTCCTACTAATATGGAATCTTCTCCAACTTTTTCTATTGCAAAAACTGCTTTATTATAGGCTTCTAATTCTTTAAAAACATTTTCACTTATTTTAATAAATCTTTGATTTTCATAGTCATATTCTATTATTCCATTGTCTATACCGAAAAACAGCCTTTCATCAATTTCTTTGATAGTATAGGCTTTATTTATTCCAAAAGTGGAACCATCTGATTGTTTGGTATCAAATTGTTTATGTTTTTCTTTATTTATACTAATTATTCCCCATCGATGAGATGTAAACCATAAATTACCTTTTGAATCAATAGTGTTATCTGAAACATCTGTAATTTTATAATTGGTTTCATTGGGATATAATATGGCTTCAATGGTGTCATTTAATACTTTTGGATTTATTTCCCATGATAATTGAGCATACATGGGTAAGGAAAAATAAAAGAAAAAAATATATAATAGTATTTTTTTCATTAGGACGAACATCTTTTCTTTTATTGAAGAATAGTTATATTAATTTGCCTATAGCAAGAAAATTATAATGAAGGTAAATATTTTATTACAAATTATGGGTGCTTTTTATTGTCTATTATAAACTAATTATAAGTTATCTTTATTCTCATAATCTACTTAGTTAGAATTAAGAACTTCGTTATATTGAATACAATCTACTATTATTTACCTTTCTATTTAACATTATTTAGTATTTGGTATAATTTGTTTAGTATCTAGTCATATATACTTAGTAACCATTGGATTTCTTGTTTTTTTCATTGAGTCTTATTTTTTCAATTATTTGTAGTACACACTTTTATTTAATTATGATAATAGAGTTACGTTACTTTTGCAATCTCCTCACCAACTCCCTCAATATAGGATCCATTCCTTGTAACTTGATTTCATATGCGTTCTGCATCAAAAATCCTACTTTTCCAGGAGGCCATCCTTGCCTATGAAACCACGTCAAATAATGTTCTGGTAATTCCGCAATCGATCTGCCTGCATATTTCCCAAATGGCATTTTGAATCGTACGAGCTCGACCAAAACCTCTTTTGCAGCCTTGTTATAATCCTCTTCCATTAAGCTAATTCTTTCATGTGAACTGCAATCTTCTCCAAATCTTGAAGCTGCATACAATTAAAATGTTTCTTTGGGCATTTAGCCGAACCATGCTTAGAACAAGGTCGACATTTCAACGCAACTTCATGTATAAAATGGGTTACTTCTTCTTTTCCATAATATGGATATACGCCAAATTCTGGTATCGTCGCTCCCCATATACTCAAAGTCGGTTTTTTCAACGCACAGGCAATATGAAGCATTCCCGTATCGCCACCAATGAAATATTGCGCATTCGAAATAAGCAATGCACTTTCTTGAATATTTGTTTTGCCCGCCATATTTACGCAACGTCCTGCACATGATTTTTCCAGGCTTTCGCCCAAAGCTTTTTCTTTGGGGCCACCCAATAAAACAACTTCATGAGGAGCATTTTCAATGATAAACTCTAAGGTCTTATCAGGAATATTCTTCGTAAAATGAGTCGTACCCAAAGAAAGTGCAATAAATGATTTTGGTGCGTTTTCTAATTTATTCTCTGTCTCTTTATGAATGAAAAAATCCATTCCCTTTTCATCGTCTTCTACCTCGAATTCCTTTAATGCATCAATCATGCGATGCGCTACATGAAGTTCAGGCAAGTTGCTAATCCCCGTATGAATAAGGACTTCTTTGTGAATGGAAAGTTTGTATAACTTGGAAAAAGGCTTTTTAAGTTTTCGTCGGATTCGTGAAGAACGGATATTGTTATGCAAATCGACCACGTAATCATAATTTTCGGCCTTCAACTTCTTTACAATCTCCTTGTCCTCTTTATCAAAAGCAATAATCTTGTCGATATAAGGATTCGCGTCTATGATGTGAGTGAAAACACGCTTGGTCAAAAAATGAATTTCAACATTTTTCTGCAGCTTCAAGCATCGTACGGCTGGAGTTGTCATGACGATATCGCCTATCGAGCTAAACCTTATGAATAGTATTTTCACAGGGTAAAGGTAGGGAATATAAATACTATTATTAATTTTGTGCGCTTATGATTTCAGAGAGAATAATAGGAAGTTACGAAGGGGAAGAAAGAGGTCCACTTTTAATATGTTTTGGGGCAATGCATGGGAATGAACCTGCAGGCCAACGGGCACTTGATTTAATGTTCAAGATGCTAGAAGTTGAGCCTATCACCAACGAATCGTTTCGATTCAAAGGGAAGATTGTAGGTATGATTGGTAATCGTCAGGCTTTCGCCCAAAAGAAAAGATATGTAGATAAGGATCTTAACCGTCAATTCAAGGAAAAGCAAATCGAATCTTTGTTGGGAATGAAAGAGTCAGAATTGCAGAACGAAGACTTGGAGCTTGTGCAAATTATCCGTGCGGTACGTAAAGAAATTGATGATTATAAACCTGAAAAACTCTATATTCTTGATTTACATACCACAAGTTCAGTGGATGGGATTTTCTGTATTACGACATTGGATAAAGAGAGTATTGATATTGCGGCATCGCTTTATGCTCCTGTAATTAAAGGGTTTCTAAAAGGAATAAAAGGAACAACATTGCATTATTTTAAAACAGAAAATACGGGCGTTCCTACTGTTGCGGTCACTTTCGAAAGTGGACAACATGACGAACCTTTATCTATTAATCGGGCAATTGCAGCAATAACGAATTTCCTGCGAATTATAGGTTCGGTCAGAGATAGTGATGTGGAGAATCGGCACAATCAATTATTAATCGAATTTTGCAAAGATTTACCTCGGGTGGCAGAACTTATAGAGCGACATGATATAGTGCCTGAAGATTCATTCGTCATGCGTCCTAATTTTCAAAATTTCCAACGTCTAAAAGCAGGTCAAATAATTGCAGATGATATCAATGGGCCTGTGGCAGTTGATAAAGATTGCCTATTATTGATGCCATTATATCAGAAGCAAGGTGAAGAAGGATTTTTTCTCATTAAAGAAGTAAAAGAATGATTATTCAAGAAACAACAGTTGAAAAAGTATTAGAAGAAGTAACGGCGAATGAGGTGTATAGTGAAGAAATTCGATCCCGCTTTAATGAAACCCAAGAGGATTATCTTGCTTACTTAGAAAGAGAAGTTTATAGTTTAATTAGTGATCCCGAAAAAGATTTATTGCTTTTTATTTTATATGCACTTCATGAATTTGTGAACAAGGAAAAGGGAAGTGTTGCGCCACTTGAATTACATCATTATTTTGATGCGGAAGAGAAGATGTGGAAGATGTATGAAGACTTAATTAAAAGTCCATTTAAAGAAAGAGTTACTCCGTTTTTTGAGTTGATTGACGAGGAAGAAGCTTTGGCATTTGTTGAGGATTTATTGGTAGATGCGGAGAATGAAGAAGATGAGGATTTACATATTGATGCTGCGGGAAAGGATGTTATATGGAATGTTAGTGCGGCGTTTATTTATTTGTTGACCAAAGAAACGGCAGCTTAAATATTATTTTATTCTTATAAAATGAGAAGGGATTTTAATCATTATATAAAGACAATAGCTTGTATCTTTTTTATTGTTTGTGCAGTGCAATCTCATGCGCAGATTGATTCTATTTTATCAAGAATAGATGTTGATCTCGATTTTCGTTTCCGAATAGAACAAGACTGGAATTCTCGGAAATCGGATGGAACATTTCGGGATAATCGTTCGAGGTTGCGTTACCGTTTACGAACGGGAATGACTTATAGCAAGGATTGGTATTCTTTCGGGTATAGAATACGAACAGGAGATCCTCGGAAACAACAAGATCCACAATTAACTTTAGGAACAGCATTCGAAGAATTCGGGACATTACCATTGGGTTTTGAGAAAGTGTTTTTTAAGGGTGAGCATAAAGATTTTACCTATTGGATAGGGAAGAATGATTTTTCGTTTCGAAAAAACAATGAGCTTTTTTGGAGTGATAATGTATTTCCTGAAGGTGTGTTTTTAAGTAAGAAATTTGGATTAAAGTCGGGCGTATTAAATGCCCTTTCATTAAGTGCAGGCCATTATATTTTGTCGGCAAGTGGAAGAGCTTTTTCCGACGATAGTTATGTTCAAGGGCTTCAAGCCCAAATGAATTTTGGGAATAATCGATTCATTTTATTTCCATCATTTTATAGAATGAAAAATATACCGAATATTCCTGACGGTGCTGCTTTCTTTGATATGGATTATAATATCTTTCATGTGGGTGGACAATGGAATTTATGGAAAGAACAAAAGGTGTTTTTAGAATTTGATTTTTATCAGAATGTGGAGAATTACGATGAGAATGAATTCATTGATAATTTATTTAAAGACGAGAAACAGGGTTTTGTTTTTGCGGTGCAAAAAGGAAAAATAAAAGAAAAGAACGATTATTTATTTAAAGTGACTTATGGATATTTGGAGCGATTTTCAGCTTTGGATTATCTGGCACAAAACGATTGGGCGAGATGGGATTATTCATCTTTTGATTCGCCGGATGGACGATTGACGAATTATCAAGGTGTTGAAATAGTAGGTGCTTATGCGGTTACGTCGAATGCTAAATTAGTAATGAAATATTATTTAGTTAATCAATTAATAGCCTTCGGACCATCTAGAGAAACGGGGAGTCGAATTCGATTGGACTTGGATGTGAAGTTTTGATGGGGGGTAAGATTTTATTTAGATTAAAGTTGTTATTTGAAAATGAGAAATAAGTTATATTAATATAAGCAATAAAAGTTACAAAAGCATCTTCCCCGCTGGCGGGGACACAGGGGTGGAGCATGTGATGACTATGTTTTATTTTTCTATTCTTCCCCACACAACCACTCCACGGCTTCTTTGTATCCGACCATTCCTTTACCTATAACATGGTAATCACATACATCCGTTAAGTAGCTGAATTTTCGAAATTCTTCTCTCGCTTGGATGTCGGAGATATGGACTTCGACGCAATGAGCAGGCACTGCACTTATTGCATCTCTTAATGCCACAGAAGTATGTGTATAGCCAGCACCGTTTATTACAATTCCCCAAGAATTTAATCCGTACTCTTGAATTAAGTCGATGAGTTTTCCTTCGTGATTCGTCTGCTCATATGCCAAGTTTTTATTTGGAAAAGCAGCTTTTATTTCTTCGAAATATTCTTCAAATGATTGACTTCCATAGATTTCAGGTTCACGAGTTCCTAGTAGATTAAGATTAGGACCATTAAGGATAACTATGTTGTGGTAATTCATGAGGTAAAATTAATAAAAGCTCATCAAAAGATTCTACTATATTATTTTATGGAAGCCTTTGGGCTTAAAGCCCAATAAAAAAGGGAGTAAAATTAAATATGCAGAAAGGATTGCAAATTAATCTTAAACTCCCTCATTGTATATGAATCTAATTATACTCTAGTTTACTACTTCCGACAAGAACTTCAATCGTATGATTTTAATCTCGTCCAAAGTTATATCGTCTTCTTTCAACTCAACATAAGCATCATCTACAGAATCTGTTTCAGCTTCATTGAAGTAATCAAAAATATCTTCTGCTGCGTATTCATCAACATTATCTTCGATGTAATAATCCAAATCTAGTTTTGTTCCTGAAGAAACAATCATATTCATTTCATCAAGTAGATCTTCAAAGCTGATTCCTATTGTATCAGCAATGTCTTCAAGACCTAGCTTTTTATCTACACCTTGGATGATCGATATCTTGTTTTTGGATTTATTAGCAACTTGACGTACCACGTAGTCAGTTGGCCTATCAATGTCATTTTCTTCTACATAAGCACTAATCAACTCGATGAATTTCTTACCGTATTTCATCATTTTTCCAGTCGAAACGCCACTTATATTTACCATGTCGTCTTTGCTCGTAGGGTAATAAGTTGACATGTCAATTAATGAAGGATCACCGAAAATAATCCATGGCTTTACTCCAAGTCTTTTCGCTTCTTTCAATCTCAAGTCCTTCAACATTTTTAATAATGTTTCATCAAGAGCTGAACCTGAAGATGTATTAGTTATTGCGGATTTATCTAAATCATCATAATCGTGATTTATAGTAATAGAAACATCATAAGGCTTATCCAAGAATTTTTTACCTTCAGGAGTAAGTTTGATTAATCCATAACTTTCAATGTCTTTATACACTAACCCTTTTAGAATCATCTGTCTGTACATGGAATTCCAGTGTAAAGCATCTTTTTCTTTTCCTGCACCAAATAAAGGTCTCTTGTCAAATTTGAAATCTTTCATTTCTTTCGTTGACTTACCTATTGTAAAATCAACCAAAGTTTTTACAGGATAATTTTCATTCAATGCAAGAATTACATCTAGGGCAATTTTTACATCATCCTTTACTTGAATAATTGGTTTTGGGTTCTTACAATTATCACATAGACTTCCGCATTGTTCTGTTGTAAACTTTTCACCAAAGTAATTTAGCAAGAATACTCTTCTACAAGATCCTGTTTCTACGTAAGCTATAATCTCATCCAAGAGCTGGGCGCCCATTTCTCTTTCAGCGACTGTTTTATCTCTTAAGAATTTCTCGAGTTTGTTGATATCTTTGTAGGCGTAGTATGCAATGCATCTTGACTGCAAACCGTCTCTTCCAGCCCTACCTGTTTCTTGATAATAATTTTCGATACTCTTCGGAATATCATAATGGAAAACGAAACGAACATCCGGTTTATCAATTCCCATTCCAAAAGCTATTGTTGCAACTATTACATCAATATCTTCCATCAGAAATCCATCTTGAACTCTACTTCTCGTTTTTGCATCAAGCCCTGCATGATAAGCTGCAGCATTTATGCCATTTACTTGCATTAATTGAGCAATCTTTTCTGTCGTTTTACGAGCTTGAACATAGATTATTCCCGACTGACCATTCATAGATTTGATCACTTGGATCATATTTTGAATAGTTTTTTCTTCGTTAATTTTTGGTCTTACTTCATAGACTAAGTTGTCTCTGTTAAAAGATGACAAGTAAGTTGTATGTTCTTTTAAAGCAAGATTCTTAACAATATCTGTTTGCACTTTTGGTGTAGCTGTAGCCGTTAAAGCTATGATAGGAATTTGGTCATTAATCGCTTCTATCATTTCGCGAATTCTTCTGTATTCAGGACGGAAATCATGTCCCCATTCCGAGATGCAGTGTGCCTCATCCACGGCTACAAAAGAGATTGTATTCGCACTAAAAAAGGCGATGTTTTCCTCTTTTGTAAGCGTTTCAGGAGCAACGAAAAGTAATTTTGTTTTGCCCGCTTCTATGTCGGAAATTACTTCTCTTGTCTGTGTTTTATTAAGGGACGAGTTTAGGAAATGTGCTACTGATTTATCTTCGCAATGCGCTCTTACACTATCTACTTGATTTTTCATCAATGCGATAAGAGGTGATATAATTATAGCTGTTCCAGGCATTAATAATGCCGGTAGTTGATAACAAAGAGACTTTCCTCCACCCGTAGGCATGAGAACGAAAGTGTCATTGCCGTCCATTACATTTTGTATGATTTCTTCCTGCTGTCCTTTGAATTCAGAGAAACCAAAATATTTTTCTAATTCTTCTTTTAAATCTATAGCTTCCGCAATCATTTTATTATGATTTAAATGTTGTTTGGACTCAAGCCCAAAATGTTTGTAATTTTAAATAAAATTTACGTGGTCTGTCACAGTTTTTATAGGGTTTAAATAAAAACTGATTCTCAATAAGGTTAATTTCGGAAAGACTTTTAAATATACTATTAATTCTACGATAGAAGTATTTTTTTCATTTAATTTTTATTTAAATGTAAATAATGCAACCTTTAAAAACAGCTGTTAAAAATTGAAACAAAATTCACGATTAATATTATCTAGTATAGAGGCTTAAATTTTCGAAATTAACTCTGAGCACAAGGGTATTAAGCAAAATCATATTACATATAACATAAAAATATCAAAACAGATATTTATATACTAAAGATACAATTTTTTATAAAAGGAAAGTATTTTTACATCGAACGTTTTTATACATACTTTTGGTGTTGGAAATAAGATAAAAATAATGATATGAATTATTTAGAGACAGGAAAGCAAACTATCATGATAGAATATGAAGCGTTGAAGCGTTTGCATTCTTCGTTGGATAAACGATTCATTCATAGTGTGAAGCGTATAAAAGCATGTGAAGGTAGGATAGTTGTAACGGGTGTGGGGAAAAGTGCATTGGTAGGACAAAAGATTGTTGCGACGTTGAATAGCACAGGAACTCATGCTATGTTTATGCATGGGGCAGATGCGGTTCATGGAGATCTAGGAATGATAGGTGAGAAAGATCTAGTTATATGTATTTCCAAAAGTGGTGAAACAAGTGAATTGAAACTTTTAATTCCTGTTTTACAACAAGCAGGAACTGAAATCATAGGGATGACTTCCAATGAGACATCATATATTGCTAAACAAGCTGACGATATTCTATATACTCCTGTAAAACAAGAAGCGGATCCCAATAATCTTGCACCTACGAGTTCGTCTACGGTACAATTAGCCATGGGAGATGCTGTTGCGATGGCATTATGTGGAGAACGAGGTTTCCAAGCGAAAGATTTTGCGAAATTTCATCCGGGTGGCGCCTTGGGTAAGAAACTATATACGCGAGTAAAAGATTTGATTCAAGCGGAACACTTTCCCGTTGTTAAGCTCGATGCGGCTATGCGAGACATATTACTTGAAATGAGTAGATGTAGAATGGGGGCAACGGCGGTTTGTGAAGAGGATGAATTGCGAGGTGTTATTACAGATGGAGATATACGTCGTTGGTATGAAGGTGGAGGTAATAGTAATGCTTCTGCAAAAGAGATTATGAATGCAGGTCCTAAAACGGTTAGTTCGGAAGAAATGGCTATTACTGCTTATGAAGAAATGAGAAAGAGCAGTATTAATCAGTTGCTAGTTTTGGAAAAAGGGAAGTATATTGGGATGATTCATTTGCATGATTTATTGCGAGAAGGGATTGTGTGATATTTGTGTTAATGGCGCATAACTAAAATGAGATGTGAAATTTTCATTAGAATAATGAATAAAATTTAGTGTTACTAAATTATGAAACTTCGATTCTCATTGGTTTTCCTCGATATTTTTTGTAAATCATTTGAATACTTATATCAAGAAACAAAGTATAAAAAGACTAAAGGGTTTCGATAGTAAGTGTTGCATTTCGAAGGTGCTTTAGAGTTTTATTTTATATGCTAATATTTTCAATAAGATTAAATGTAAACTACTTTACATTCAAATCTTGTATCTTTATTTAAACTAAAGAAAAATGATTGTTTTTAAAAATATAGTTAGATTTCATAACTCAGTGATAATAACATATTAAACATATTTGCAATATTTAATTTATTGTATTTCAGTATTTTTTTAACAAATCTTTTGGTTTTATGGAATTATTGTTCCTATCTTAGCGCCACGAAACAGATTTACTTACACTTATACACCTAGAGAGAAATCCCAAATTTCTCAATAGTGTTTCCCAAGAACAGTACCTTAAACCGATTTACTAATGGCTAGAAAAAAGACTAGGCAAAAGGGAAAGGTATCTCTACTATCCAAAATTTGGAAAGACGAGCGACTACCCAAAATAGGAGGAATATTTTGTTGGGCGACTGCGGTCTTCCTCAGTATTGCTTTTTTGTCTTATATATATACTTGGAAGCTTGATCAAGATAAGGTCTTGAAATATTCTTGGAGTGTTATCTTCGAGGGTGACCTTACAGTATCGAATTGGCTAGGACGGCTTGGAGCTGTTGTATCTAATTTTTTCATATACTGGGGCATAGGAGTTTCTTCAATTGTTTTTATACTAATACTTGCTAGACTTGGATTCGTATTAATCAAGAAGAAATCAATATGGAACTTCATCTTTACTTCCATCAACTACATTATAGTTGCTTGCTTTGCAGCCTTATTCTTGGAATTCATCTTCTCAAATAGTGAATTCGCTTGGGGAGGAAATTTTGGAGCAAGTTCTTATGATTGGTTAAGCAGATTCTTAGGAACGATTGGCTTACTCATTTTAATGATCGGCTTGTCGGGAATATTAATAGTATGGTACTTCAACCCCACGGTAGCAACCATCAAAAATATAAACTTTAAAACACCTGCCATCAAAAATTGGGACTGGAAGTCTTTTCTTCCTTTTACTCAAGCGGAAGATTCCGACATTGATGATAGAAAAACAAAGAAGAATAGTAGTCAAAAGTCAAACGATGAAGGTTGGGACGAAGTTTCAGCTACATCCAAGACAGATACAACCGAGGCTATTTCAAAAACCGAGCCCGCTGACAAAAAGGAAGGTCCAATTAATACTGGCGACCAACTAGAATTGGACTTTCCGACAGCACCTTCTCCTCCTAAAAAGAAACGAACTCCTATCAATAACAGCGAAGCTGAATTTGAAATTGATATTACTGGAGGTTCGCAAGATGATAATTCATTAAATCCTATACAATCTCATCCTTTTGATCAACTAGAAAATAAGGATGACGAAAAGCCAAAGACTCATTTTGGACTTGATACTCCTTATGATCCGAGAGCAGATTTAACGGGCTACAAATTCCCTGATGTTGAATTACTCAACAACTACGACGAGTTAAAAGTAGAGATTGATCACGACGAGCTAAAAGCTAAAAAAGATCAAATCGTCACAACTCTTGAACACTACAATATTCGAATTGAAAAGATCCGTGCTACGATAGGACCTACAGTTACTTTGTACGAAATCGTCCCAGCACCAGGTATCAAAATCAGCAAGATTAAGAATCTAGAGGATGATATAGCATTATCACTAGCTGCATTGGGTATTCGTATCATCGCACCGATTCCTGGAAAAGGAACAATTGGTATAGAGGTTCCCAATAAAAAGCCACAGATTGTTTCCCTTAAAGAAGTACTTAAGTCACCGAAATATACAGAGAGCAAAATGGATTTACCGATTGCTCTTGGTAAAACGATTTCGAACGAAGTATTTGTTGCTGATTTAGCGAAAATGCCTCACCTTCTTATAGCAGGTGCAACTGGACAAGGTAAGTCAGTAGGTATTAATACCATTTTAATGTCGCTTTTATATAAAAAGCACCCAGCTGAATTGAAGTTGGTTTTGGTTGACCCAAAAAGAGTGGAATTGCCGATTTACGATGACATAAGAAATCATTTCTTAGCTAAATTGCCAGACGAAGCAGAGGCGATAATTACAGATACAACTAAAGTTGTACATACCGTAAATTCACTTTGTATAGAAATGGATAATCGTTATGGATTACTCCAAAAGGCAAGAGTGAGAAATCTAAAAGAATACAATAAGAAATTCATTGACAGGAAATTAAATCCTAATGATGGACACGAATTCTTGCCATACATTGTGCTAATAATTGATGAGTTTGCCGACTTAATAATGACAGCAGGAAAAGAAATTGAACTTCCTATTGGTAGACTTGCTCAGCTAGCAAGAGCTGTTGGAATTCACTTAATCGTTGCGACGCAGAGACCTTCAGTAAAAATAATTACTGGTCTTATCAAGGCGAATTTCCCAGCAAGATTAGCTTTCAAAGTAACATCAAATATTGATTCAAGAACCATCCTTGATGGAAAAGGTGCAGAGCAATTAATAGGACGTGGAGATATGCTACTAAGTATGGGAGGAAATATGATTCGACTTCAATGTGCATTCGTAGATACACCTGAAGTTGAAGATGTGATAGGAGATATAAGAGTACAACCTTCATATTCAGAACCATTCTTATTACCAGAATTCAAAGGTGAAGAAGATGATAACGGTGGATCAGCAACATTGAAATGGAGCGATCTTGACCCAATGTTTGAAGATGCTGCGAGACTGGTTGTTGGAAATCAACAAGGATCAACATCAATGATACAGCGAAAATTATCACTTGGATATAATAGAGCAGGAAGAATTATGGATCAAATGGAAGCATTAAATATCGTTGGTCCAGCAAGAGGAAGTAAGCCAAGAGAAGTATTATTCTTTAGCGAATTGGAGCTTGATGCATTCATCGCTGTGAAGAAACCGTCATAATAATTTTTACAAACAAAAAATTTACAAAATGATTATAGGTATTTTTTTGAGTATTATCTGCATTGCATTTGCACACGAGTTTTTCTACAAAGACATGGCTGACAAGCTAGATTTGGAGAAAAATGATTAAGGAAAATATGTGGATTCTATTCCAAAACAGTCCCACAAATTAGACTCTATATTGTTTTGTGAGGTCATCTCATAAACCGATTAACAATATGTTGGCGCAAAGCTAGAGTGATAATTGAACGTCGAGGCTACCCTTGAGAAGGTAGCCTCTTTTTTATTTAGGTAAGAATCAAATTCAATAAAATTAACACTAAGGCAAAAACTTAATACAGCTGCATCCTTTTGATTGACGGTAGTTTCTTTCATTAAATTTAATTATCGTAAAATATATGTAGAATTGGCAGCCGCGTCCTCGCGATTAGCGCGAGGTTCACTCACTATATTTGAAGGCAGTTAAATATTGGAAACATTGACCAGCCAAACGCCTTTCGGCTTTCTTGCTTCAACGCTGCTCAGCACATCGTACTTCATCAGCCTGAAAGGCTAAATCGTTTGTTCATCTTTTTTGGAAATGGGAAACTAGAGGAAGAAACATTGCATCAGAAATTTCTGATAATTAATTACCTTACAATCAATATCTTCGTTGTTTCTGTACGTAAGTCCGACAAGTCCTTTGTGTATGTAGCAAAGACTGTATATACACCTGACTCCGCTTGATTGCCATTGTAATCTAATCCATCCCATATGGCAATTCCTCCATTTGCTGTAGTTTCGAACACTAATCTGCCTTGGATGTCCGTAATCTTTACATTAGCATCTTCAGCTAATCCTTGGATTGCTATAGGGCCATTCCATTCAGGTCGTACAGGATTAGGGAATGCGTACATGTCGGAATTGCTGAAGAACTTTGTAGCACTTGTGGCATCTATTCGGATGGATTGAACTCCTTTATTCGTTGCTATATAGATCTCACCCAAATCTCCATCATAGGCTAAATCAATGATGTTGTTATCAAACAACAAACTGTTATCAACGGTATATCTTTCTACTTGTGTTTCTCCATCAGGTGATTGTACATATATTCCTGTTGAACTTCCTAACCACTTTCGATTCGCTCCATCAATCGCTATGGAAGTAATTGCCTCCGTTTCAAGTAATGGCGCTGGAATACTATCTTGTAAAACTTTTCTTATCGACCCGGAACATTCATTCTCGAATATGTTTCCACACTCGAAAATCACTGGTCCACTTTGGGTCCCAACCCATATTTCACCATCTAAATCTTTTGCCAAACTCAATATTCTATTGTTCGGAATGTTAGTATTACTTGACTTTAAGATTTTATACTCATGCATTGTAGGATCAGCAATTCTATCGTTATAATCATATACAAGTATTCCTCCACTTGATCCACCCAGCTGAATCCACACATTTCCAAAATCATCGAACTCTATCGCTCCAAGGTTATTATTTCCATCCACATCAAAGCTATGCCATATTCCCTCAGGAGTTAAAACATGCAATGGTTTTTCAGCCAAATAATTAGTTACCCACAAATTTTCATTTTCATCAAACCTTAAATCAGCAATCCGTTCTATCTGTAAGAATTCTCCGATTCCCTCTAGAGGTGAGTTACTGTTATTATATACTTTTTCTTCTCCGGTTTCATTGTTTATTTCCAAAATTCCTCCTGGAAATGCTGCGGCATAAATGATGTCTTTGGAGGGATGTGGTTCGGCGACTACAAAGTTCAACATACTAGAATCGTCGATTGCTTGAACAGTATTACCATTATAGTTTATCCATTCTCTGTCCACTTGCACATAAAATCCATCTCTATTATTATCAAATAGGAAATTCTCATTTATCCCACCTGAAGCAATATATGGTTTACTGTCTTTTATCCTTATTTCTTTAGCCTTGAAAGAATACGGACTATTCATTGTCAACTGTGTACATCTTTCTTCGTCAAGCACACGGAATCCGTGCCAGTTATCAGCGAATAAAACTTTCTTATTGTCAATTTCTATTACGTCTCTCACAGAGTTTCCACAACCAGTTAATTCACTAAAATTCATTCCATCATAGAAAAGCACTTTGGAATTCGAACTTCCGTTTTTTGTAGAAATCACCAAATGATTTCTTTCCGCTGAAACAGAAACGATTTCAAAGTTTTCCTCAGGAGAATAGAAGATTTCCCATGTCTCACCTAGTTTAAAAACTTCGTTTTCAACAACTGCATATACTTCGTTATTATAGAATTCTACATCTGTAGCATTGTATAACTCTTCTAAACCCAGCGTTCCATCTTGAAAAACCCAATTCGTGAAATCTCCAGGGTTTTTTATACCGTCTTCATCGAATCTATACAATCCTTCCTCGGTTGCTGCGAAAATAGTTGAACCTTCTTGCGCTAGTTCCACCACATTCAATTCCATATTAGTCGTGTAATCGAAGAAGTAATCATCAGTTCTTTGGGCTAGAACCCCAAACCTCGTCCCGTAGAGTACTTTACCGTCATCAGTTATTATAGCCTTATTTACAGTCTTGTCTGGATAGGTAGGATTCTGAGTAAAATCACCAACCGTCAATATCTCTCCATTTTCTTGTAAAAAATCAATCGTTCCGTTATTATAAACGATAATTAATTGATCATTATAAAAGTCATAGGTAATTTCAGAAACACCGGTTTGGCTAAGGCCTTCGACTTTGGAAATATAATTGGGATTGTAGATTTCTTTATCTAATCGTACAATAGCCCAACGCGTTGCATAGTAAATATACTCGTCGGATTGAGTGATTTCCATTACTGTTTGCTGGGGTAAATGTGACTCCCATGCATATAACTCCTTATTATACTGAGCACTCAAGAAGGAAGGTAAAAAACCTAGTCCAAGTAAGATAATAACAGATAGTTGGCGAATCATAAAATTTACTTCTTTAAGCTGTAACGTCAAAAGCACAGTTCATTATATAATGATAACTACAAAATTATACGAATAGGTCTTCTTCATTGCATTCAAAAACCTAGAATTCTATTTTTACCTTTATAAAATGATAAATGCAGTAACATTAATTTGGTTCAGAGAAGCTGCTTAATTGTCTTATAATCATGTCATTTCGTTGGATAAGATCTCTTTTTCGTTCCCCTGGGGCAAAGATGAATGACATAGCAAAAATCGCGTTGTCACTTTCATTATCCTTTATGAGATAGGCGATGTAAGAACCACCCATGAATTTTTTAGTTGATTCCCAAATCCCTCGTATTTCCTTACTGTATCTTCCATCTTCATTTCGCACATATTCGTATGTAGGTAAGTCTCTATCGTTTACTTGAATCTCATTTTCTACAATATGTTTTGCTCCGAAATTATTAATTAGTGCAATGATAGAATCGGTCTCAAATTGCTTTTCAGACTTATAAGGAATGCTTTTAATTACAATGTTTTCTATACTTTTATCTGCAACATCTTTTCTTAACCATATCATGTTTTCAGACAAACTTTTCTTTGCAATCTCGAAATCATCAGGGATTTTGGAAGAGACTTGCATCATTTCCATAATGGTGTTTTGAGCAATTACATTCTCTCCGCTTGCATAAGTGTTCGCTTCTATTTGCTTCAAGTCATGTTCGTAGATTCGCTCTACAACATCAGGCATTTTTTCTTTTATCACATCGATGAGTTGCGACTCAGTAGGAGCAAATAAATAGATTAAAACTTGTCCTTTTGCCCATTTGTTTTTTCCTACAATAGAATTGAAACTAGGGTCTTTCATTGCCTTTCTATAATTTTCTTCACCGATATCTTTGATAATCATTTGGGTAGTTGGTGATTCTTTATCGCCTAGATTCGCCAATAAAATATACGATCGATATTGTTTGAAAACGGTAGATTTCGTTATTTGATAGTGATTAAAATGCCTCAAATCGAGCATAGGTTCAGGAGTGGGAGTGATAGGAAATGCACCTGTATAGTAATAGTCAAGTGTGTCTCCCACGAATCCTTCCCATAGATTTTCATCCGCGATTACAGTAAGTTCATTAACCTTTCCAAAAGATGGGGGAATTGATGAATGTGCAGCAATATAGTCGTCAGCACATGAGCTTCCTAGTAATATTGCAACAAAAAACATGCATATATATTTGATTGATTTCATAAGTTTTACTCTTAGTTTTTTTGGGCTTTTGCCCAAAAATATAATATTAAGCTTTAACGCTAATGATTCATTAAAGACTTTATAAATACTTCGTACGAAGTCTAAATTTGTTTGTCAATACAAAGATGATTTTAATTGTCGTTTTGACGTACTGTTCGCCTTATTTAACAACTTATTTAGTTTCTTAATTCAGTTTCATCTGATTTGTATTCGGAGATTTAATTGGTATTTGGGTTAAAAAATATTAGACTTGTAATGTAAAATTGAAAACATGAAGTTGCGAAGAACATTTCTTATACTCATTCCTATCATTCTTATAGGATTGACTGTTTACTATTTTACGGATATTGTAGCCTATATTTTGATCTCATGGGTGTTGTCAATGGTTGGCCAACCGATCATGAAATTCCTTACGGGAGTGAAGGTTTACAAGTTTACTATAGGAAGGACATTTAGTGCAATCATTACTATTTTATTAATGTTTTTAGTGTTTTTCGGATTAAGTTTTATCTTTATTCCATTGATAATAGAGCAAGCGAATAATCTTGCGCAGGTAGAATACGAAGCTATTTTTAGCACACTAGAAGTTCCGTTGAACAGGTTGCAAGATAAGTTAGCGGAATGGGGTTTTGTCGGTGAAAGTGTGACATTTAGTGATTTTAGTTCAACTTTCGGTGAATACTTTAAGCCTGGAATGATGACGAATATTTTTAGTTCAATTTTCGGGATAGCTACTAATTTTCTCATTGGATTATTTTCGATTGTCTTTATTACTTTCTTCTTTTTGCGTGAGGCAAATCTGTTCAATAATCTTATTCTCGCTTTGGTACCGGATGGTTATGAAAAAATCACACTTCAAGTGATAGAAGATATAACAACAATGCTTAGAAAGTATTTTGGAGGTATATTACTTCAGATTACTATTATCACGACAGTAGTTTCGATTGCTTTGAGTTTACTTGGCGTGGGGAATGCTTTATTGATTGGCTTTTTTGCAGCGTTGATTAATGTGATTCCATATGTGGGACCTTTGATAGGAGCTATATTTGCTGCATTTATAGTTGTTTCTTCCAATGTGAATTCCGACTTCTACGATGTTCTTATGCCATTATTAATCAAGGTAGCTGCTGTTTTCGCTGGGATGCAAATGTTGGACAATTTCATTTTACAACCGTTTATCTATTCAAAGAGTGTACAAGCTCATCCATTGGAAATTTTTATTCTGATCTTGGTTGCAGCTAAAATAGGAGGGATTTTAGGGATGATTCTTGCGATTCCTATGTACACTGTTTTTCGTGTTATAGCTGGACAATTCCTAAGTCACTGGAAGATTGTGCAGAAGATTACGCGAAAGGAACCTGACGATATAGCATTAAATGAAACATAGATTTTACGTATTAATAGCCTTTATTTTTCTTTTTTCTTTTGGGCTTAAAGCCCAAAAACAAATAATTAAGGGGACTGTTGTAAATGAGGATAGCGAGCCTTTAATAGGTGCTAGCATTAGTATTCCTTCAGAGGAAACGGGAACAATAACAGACATTGATGGAAATTTTCAAATCGAAAGTGAAGCTGATTTTTTTATTGTTTCTTATACGGGATTCAAATCGGACACGATATTTCAACCCTTTCTAGATTCTATTAAAGTAATTAAAGATATTGGTTTGTCACCTTCATATTCAGTAACAATCGTTGCTGAAAAATACTTAATTCCACACGCGAATACGAATCTTGAGCGAAAAGACATTCAGAAAATACCATCTATAAACGTACAGGAAATGTACAATAAGATTCCTGGAATTTATATGCACGCAGGGGCATTGAACACGAATCGAATGACCATAAGAGGGGTAGGTGCACGATCGCCTTTTTCCACACAAAAAATACGTGCATTTATAAACGACATTCCGTTGACGAATGGACTTGGTGAAAGTAATCTTGAGGATATTAATTTAGGAATTATTGATGACATTAATATTATAAAAGGTCCAGCAGCACCTGAATATGGATCAGCATTGGGAGGAACCATACTATATAAAACAAATAGATATATAAGAGATAGAAGAGCAGTCAAAGGCTTGTTTGAATACGGGTCTTTTAATACGTTTCATGGTAATGTAAATGCTAATTTCTCGCATAAAAAAACTGTTTTTAGTTTGAATCAAGATTACATCTCGTCGGATGGATATAGAGATAATAATCAGGTAAATCGTTATAATCTATCGGCGTTTAGCTCTACGGAATGGAAGAATGATGTATTGACAGTTTTTTTTAATCACACCAATTTAAATGGAGAAATTCCATCTTCATTGAATATTGAAGATTTCGAAAATGACCCAAGTTCTGCTGCTGCGAATTGGGAAGCAGTAAATGGAAATGAAGTGTATAATCGACAGATGATAGGTGTTAATCATAAAAAAGAAATTAACGAAAAGTGGCTTACGAGTACAAGTTTGTTTTTTAATAGATTCGACAGTGAAGAGCGCAGGCCTTTTAATACAGCATTAGTTAATTCCTTCAACAATGGTGGCCGATTTGTATTGCAATATGGATTGAATAATCAGGCTTTTAATATTAAAATAGGAGGTGAATACTTTCGAGATAATGACGAAATAGAATTGTATGAAACAGACG
This sequence comes from uncultured Saprospiraceae bacterium, assembly GCA_964566605.1. Classification (GTDB taxonomy): domain Bacteria; phylum Bacteroidota; class Bacteroidia; order Chitinophagales; family Saprospiraceae; genus JAHDFB01. Next base: position 33,215 of record CAZMKA010000010.1, read on the forward strand.
GAGTTGAGCAGGGAGAATTCTTAAGTACGAACGATGAAACTCGTTTGATGGGAAATGGATTTGTTATAGCGAATATACCTTTGAAAGACTTTATGATTGAAACAGGCCTTTCTGCAAATACAATAATATACAGATTGAGAAGTGAAGTTCCAGGAAGTGTATTTATACTAAATAAGTTTTACGCACCTATAGTTTCTCCTCATTTTTCAGTGAGTTATCGTCCCAGATTAAATCAACTTTATTTCTTTAATCTCTCGCAAGGTTTTTCTTCTCCCAGTTTACAATCATCTCAGGATCCTATTGAATTTTACAATGTTGATTTACAAAGGGAAGTTGGGATTAATGCAGAACTAGGAAGTAGAATAAAGATCAAGGGCTATGAACTGGAAGCAGCTATTTATTCTTTTTGGGTTAATAATTTAGTGCTTTTAGAAAATGTAGGTCCTGATATTTTCGAATCTAGAAATGCAGGTCAAACCTTACATCCGGGTGTTGAATTTAGTGGAAATAAGAATTGTTTTATACAAGGTGGTCATACTATTCGTGCAGATATTTCGTATCAATATACGCCACATCGATTTATTCGATTTGCAAATAATGAAACAGAAGTAGATGGTAATTTTTTACCAGGAAATCCTCAACAAAAATTATTTCTTGGATTGAGTTACGAAGGCAAATATTTCTCTTCATTAATAGAACATCACTATGTAGGGGAAACTTTTGCGAATGACTTAAATACGATTAAAGTTGATGCATATCACATAACTAATTTCCGAATTGAAAGCGGTAATTTTCTGAACTATAACTTTAATAGCATGAAGGTTTATTTCCAACTTAACAATGTCTTCAATTCGCAATATGCATCTATGGTCGCTGTAAATCCGAGTAGCTTTGGAGGTAATTTGCCACGATATCTTTATCCAGGACTTCCTAGAAATTTTAATTTGGGCGTAAGCCTAAAGTTTAATCAATAGGTTTATATACAGATTGAACCCTATAATGGCGAAAAAATTAAGTTTTATCCTTCAATACTCTTCGTCGAAAATGCTCAACAGGGCTAAGGCCATGTATCTGCTTTTCTCCTCGACTCTCTTTGGATAATTACTGAATTTTAACCGCAATTATAAAGTGCAATCTGTATTATTAAGCTGTTTACATTCTGAAAAAATATTAATGAATTCGTTAATAAAAAATTAAAGTCACAATTTATTTTTAAAAAAATGCTGTGATAAAGAAAAAATCGTTCTATCATTGCTGTATGAATTTATTTAAATCAAACATGATGTGTTGTTGTATGTGTAAGAAATCTTACGCCAAAGGCAGCCTGTGTTAATATTTAAATAATAGAAAATATAATTAAGGAGCCTTTGCAGTTTGCAAGGGCTTTTTTTATGAATAGATATGAAACGAATGAGTAAAAATATGATGGTTATGTGTTGTTGCTTTATGATGTGTAAAGCCACACAGCTATTGTATTATGCAAACTGATTTCTAAAATAAATATTTTAACGAATCCCTTTGATAATGCAATTTCAAAGGGATTTTTTTTGTCACAAATCCTCTCGTAAAAATCGAGAACAAAGCATTTTATTATGAGTACTTTAAATCAACAGACCAACGCATTGCATGTAGGACATGACACTAAATTAACAGAAGGAACACGTGCAGTACCTATTTATCAAACCACCTCGTATGTTTTTAACGACACGGATCATGCAGCGGATTTATTCGGATTAAAGCAGTTTGGTTACATCTATACCCGATTGAATAATCCTACGAATGATATTTTGGAGAAGCGTTTAGCTTCTTTAGAAGGTGGAGTAGGAGCTGCGGTTTTTGCGTCGGGAACATCGGCAATTTCTACTACTTTACTTACATTGTTGAAAGCTGGAGATCATATTGTTTCTTCAAGTAGTTTGTATGGAGGTACGTTTAACTTATTAAACACGACCTTGCCAAGATTAGGAATTACAACGTCTTTTGTAGATGCGGATGTAGTGGGAAATTTCTTCGATGCAATTCAAGATAATACTCGAGCAATTTATATCGAATCTTTAGGTAATCCTAAGCTTGATGTATTAGATATCGAAGAAATTGCGAAAGTTGCAAAAGCGAATAAGATTCCTTTGATTGTTGATAATACGGTAGCGACACCAAGCTTGTTGAATCCTATAGAATATGGAGCGAATATCGTGATTCATTCATTGACAAAGTATGTTGGTGGGCAAGGAAGTTCTCTAGGAGGAGTGGTGGTTGATGCGGGAACATTCGACTGGACAAGTGGGAAATTCCCTGAATTTACAGAACCTTCCAAAGGATATCATGGATTAGTATATTCCGAAGCACTAGGAGACATTGCGTTTATAGTAAAATTGAGAATTGAAGGTTTACGAGATTATGGAGGCGCACTAAGTCCATATAATACTTTCCAAATTATTCAGGGATTAGAAACACTGGATTTACGTATCAAGCAACATTCTAAAAATGCTTTACAAGTAGCTAAATGGCTTGAAAAGAATGAAGATGTAGCATGGGTGAATTATCCAGGATTGGAAAACAGTAAGTATTTTGGCTTAAGCCAAAAGTATTTAAAGAAAGGCCAAAGTGGGATTGTAACATTTGGATTGAAAGGTGGATATGATCGTGCGAAAAAAGTAACAGATGCAACAGAATTGTTTTCGCTTTTGGCGAATATAGGCGATACAAAATCACTGATTATTCACCCGGCGAGTACAACGCATCAGCAATTAACAGAGGAGGAGCAGTTGTCAGCGGGAGTAAGTGCAGATTTAATAAGACTTTCAATAGGATTAGAGAATGTTGATGATTTGATAAATGATTTGGATCAAGCGATAAAAGTATAAGATGAGTATGTTATATAAATATAGTATAGCTAAATACGTAACCCTTAGTGATGTCCATTATGAAAAATTGGACATCACTTATGAGGTGTTTGGTCAAGAATTACATACTGCTCCCGTGCTCGTGGTATTTCACGCATTGACTGGAAATTCGGATGTTGCCAGTGAGGAAAAGGGATGGTGGAATGGATTAATAGGTTTTAATAAAGCGATTGATCTGCATGAATTCACCGTTATTTCTTTTAATATATTGGGTAATGGATACGATGGAAATGTAATAGAGAGGTATAAAGATTTTTCTGCGAAGGACATTGCGATATTAAGTTTCCATACTTTACGTTCACTAGGAATAAATGATATATATGGAGTGATAGGAGGTTCGTTAGGCGGAGGAATTGCGTGGGAATTAATCGCAGAATTTCCTAAGTTCGCTAGGTATCTTTTTGCAATTGCAAGTGATTGGAAAGCGACGGATTGGGTTTTAGGATTTTGTCAAACCCAAGAGCAAATATTGAATAATTCAGTAGAGCCGCTTGCGGATGCAAGACGAATGGCGATGTTGTTTTATCGTTCAGCTGCAGCACTTGAAGAGAAATTTAATAGACAAAAGCAAGATGAATATCAGTATGCTGTTAATTCATGGCTTAATCATCATGGGAATAAGTTGAAAGATAGATTTATGTTGGAATCTTACTTCATGATGAATCATTTACTATCTACAGTTGACATAACGAGGGGAGAGTATAAGGAAGATGTTTTTCAAGCAATTCAGACTAAAATTGTACAAATTTCCATAACGAGTGATGTATTGTATCCATTAGTGGAGAATGAAAAAACAGCTAAATATTTAGATGGATTGGGAATAGAGAATTATCATTTTATTGTAGAATCGAATGATGGACATGATGCATTTTTGATAGAGCATGAACAGATAGGGGATTATTTGAGGGAGTTTTTGGCGGTCAGTAGCTTGCAGATGAAAGTTATTTAGTTTAGAAAATAGATTATAACCCTATTCGATATCTCCAGTAATTTTGATTAAATTCACATATTCGATTTCTTTTATCTCAGTTTTTATTTCATTATTGTTATCTAGAAAAATTTCATATCCAAGTTGATGAATACTATCTAATTTCTGGACGGAAGGTATTTGATTATAAGCTATAAATTCTGTATGAAACATAGTTTCTATTGGGTATTTTGTATTAAATAAAACGACTTTGCTTTTTTCTGTATTTGCCTCCAAACTTTTCATTTTTTTTATCCATTGCTTGGTTCTATTCTGTTTTTCAAATGGTTTTAAACGTTCTATTGTGTATCGAATGGGTAAAGCGACCAATAAGAAAAGGAGTAAATAATTAAATCGCTTAAAACTTATCTCAGAAATCAAAAGTTTATTTATGAAAATTCCAATAATGATAAATATAGCTGGAGCACAGAATATAATATAGCCTTGCATTTTAGTTGCAACTATAGAAAAAAAGATATAAGGAATAAAAATCCAAGAAAGCAAAATTAAGCCAACAGTATTAGCAGATTTCCAATTTTTAAATTGCTGATATACAAACCAAATTAGAGGAATGTAGACTCCCTCCCCAAAAATAATCCGCATTCGATTCCAGTGATAGAAAAAAGGTTTATCGTGTTCACCTAAGCCTTCAAAGATATGTAGTTTATTATAAAAATACTCCCATTCTGCTTCTACAGGAAAATTATTTTGAACATAGAGTTGCCAAGGAATAACTAAGATAAAAACGGAGACTGAAAATGAGAGGAAATAATAAAAAAGCGTTTTATTTGTAACCTTTCTATAACTAAATAATAGCCAGATAGGTAAAACTATTAATGCAGGAAGCCACTTAGTTAAAATAGCAGCAGAAGTGCAAACAAAACCTAGACAAAAATAAAGATTTGATTTTCGCTTTACACCATATAATAGAAAATAAACAGCTAAACTAATCAAGCTACAAAAAAACACATCAATATGATCTGTTGCTACTCTTCCTCCTGTCAATTCTAAAATAAGTCCATTAATTGAAAATAAAAAAGCGGCAATAAGTCCTACTCTTTTACTTTCCAATAGTGAACCTATTTTATAAGTCGTAAAAATTCCAATTGTACTTAAAATTATAGAAGGTAATCTGAGTGCAATCACGTTTTTACCAAACAAGAGTAAACTTAATGCAATTGTATAAATAGGAACAGGTTGTTTATGAACCCAAATATGATTCGCAGTCCAGTTTTTGAAATCATAAGATAACAATGGTAAATTATATAACATTGGAGAGTAAGGATTGGTTGTTAGGTTTTTAGCAACCAAGGCATGGTATCTTTCATCCCACTCATGTAAGAATAGGTCAAATGAGATAAATATTCTTAAAAGAAGACCTGCAAAAATGATAAACAATAAACACCAATTGTATCTTTCCTTTTGTAAAGACCTATAAGATAAGATAAACAGTATTGTAGTTATTACTAATGTAACAATTCCAAATATTTGGTTATTCAAAATGAAGTATTTTAATGTAGGCTAGTTTATCAGGACTTTTTTTATGTCATTAGAATATTTAATAAAATATATCCCTTTTTCAAGGTGAGTTAAATCTACTAATGACATTTGATTTTGTATTTTTCTTTCATATACTTTATTGCCGTTTTTATCATAAATATAGATTAATTCACCTTCTTTTTTTGCGCTTACAACAAGATTAAAAACACCAAAATTTGGATTAGGATAAATTCTGATTTTTGTTGACGCTTGATTTTCATTTAATTTGTAATCTACTGAATTTTGGTCATCAAATTTTTCTAAACTTTCTACCAAATTATTTCCAAATATAATTTCATGAATATTTTGTATATATGAGTTTTCCTTTGAAATTAAAGAGTATTTTGATAGCTGATTCTTTCATAATCTAAAATCCTCTTCATTCATTTGAGAAAATTTATCTAGTCTTTCAATATTCAAAAGTTGGGTTTCTTTAAAAAAATTATACTTAGTTTCTTCAAGAGAATCTAAAATATTTCTTGCATTTGAGAATTTATTAAAATTAAGATTTAACCCATATTGCTTTAATTTGAAAAAATCGCTTTTAAATTTCATTAAAACTTTCAATCCTTCATTATAATTATTATCTCTGTAAGTCCTATAGAGTAATAAATCTACAAGAGTTATTACTTCTAGTTCACTTTTTTCGTTCTTTTTATTTTCAAAAAACAAATAATTTTTATCAAAAAGTGATAATTGACTAGTTTTCAATATTTCATTATTAATACTATCAATCTTGCCAATTATTGTTTCATTGCTAATTTGTAGATTGTAATTGAATATATTTACTTCAGTTGGGTTGTCTATAAAATTTGCCCCTATTATATTTTCACAATAATCAGTGTGGTTTAAAGATTTTTCGATAAGCACACCATCAGAGTAAATAGGTAAATTACAATTTTCATTTATATCATTGTAGTAGTATTTTAATTCATAGCCTTTTTCTATGGCAGTGTTAGCAACATATATGTCATATTGACCATCATTTGAAAAACAATTTGATGAGGAATTTACTTCGTCACCAATATATTCATTAAAATTGTGACTAAATATTAATATATCATGAGAAGAATTATCAAAAGAATTTTCTAAAAACTTTGAGTTTTTATTATTCCCTTTATAAGCAATGCCCCAGTAGTCGGAATTAATAATATTACATGAGATTGTATTTGAATAAACTCCAGAGTTTTGGCAAAAACACCTATCTCGTTAGTATTTATAGTATTGTTCTTAATTATAAATGCTGTCTCGCCATCGATATTTATACCCGTTTCGCAATTGTTAATTTCATTGTTTATTATTAAATTGTTGAAAGGTGAATTTGAGCTATTTAATTCTATTGCAGTGCCATTATTTATAAATTTATTTTTTTCAAAACCCAAATCTCCAATTCTTGAATATGAAGAATTTGGATAAGTCCCACCAAGCCTTAATCCCACTATTGAATTAATTATTTCATTTCCATCAAAGAAATCAAAGTTTGAGTCAAAAGATTTTATTGCAATATTGTTATTGTCAAATTTGGTTCTTTTAATAATTAAATTTTTATGAGATAATTGAAATATCCCGTTTTGATTATTTAAAAAATTTGCATCTCGAATTACAAAATCAGGATTGGCGTTAATTGCTAGCACACCTATACCACAATTCATTATAGTTGAGTTTCCTTGAATTCTGTATTTGGAGTCATTAGGATATGTGGATTGGCCAAAGATAACTCCTGCAATAATAGCTGCATTAGCATTATCAATTGTACTATTATTTGCTATATTGATTTCAGCATTTTCATGAACAAATATACCAGTCCATCTTTCATCAGTATAGCAACTTGTTAAAGTCGCGTTGTTCAGTGTTAGTTTGCCTCCGCTTTTAACAGTTATATATATCCTTATTAAAAAACAAATCACTTTTAATTTCTAACGTTGCTCCTGAATTTATAGTTATACTTTTTACAATTTTATCTTCAGTCCATACTTCGTCGGTTGATTCTTCAATTATATAATTTTGGGCTTCGCAATTATCTTTTTCATATACTCGAACATAGTCAATTAGCATTGTTCCTGGAAATTCAGTAAAAATATTAGGCCCTAAATTTGTACTATCTGTTAAAGCTAAATTTAGAATTACATGGACTGGTTCATTAGGAATAGGGAAAGCTGGATTTCTTAAATAAGTTCCTTCTGAGATATTACAATTTTCAGATATGTCATTGTACTCATTTATTGTATGAATAAGAACATCATCAAGGTAAAAAAGTATTTGGTGGTTATCATAGATACAGGTATACTTGTGAAAGTCCTCCGTCCAGTCCGTGTTGTCATCGTATCCATATAAACCGTCTTTACATGGCTCTATAAATTCTGTATCACTATCATCGCAATAAGCAAAAGGGTCATCTTTCCTCCAATTATAACAACCGAAATCTAGTTTGTCTGAATGTCTAGAATATTGTTCAAAAAAATCAATTTCAGTATTCCAACCAAAAACCCAAAACGCAGGAAAGAAACCCCAACCTTGAGAACTTGGAACAAGTTTTATCCTAGCTTCGTATTTGTAGAAGCCTTTGAAATTTTGTTTTGAAAACACCATGCCTGAACTGTGATTCTGCGCAAAGCTCCATTCTTCTATATCATTTTCCCCTTCCCAGACTACGTCTTCTTTTTTTGCTGTTAATTTTAAATACCCATCTTCTACAGTTACATTTTCATCTAAATATAATTGGGATTCATTCTCTCTATATCTAGCACCTGGAGAATTATCACTAAATTCTCCATTTGTTTCTCTATGTGGAAAATGTGTAAACCAAAAATTTTGATTTAATTCATTACCTAGGAAATCATCTTCAAATATAATATGCCATTCTTGATCTTAATAGCACATGTTTTGTTCCGTTAAATAAGAACTTGGTTGAGCAATAGCATTTATTAAAAAAGTACAAAATATTAATATAAATAGGTTTCTCATAATTAGAATTTTAATAATATTGGCAATAGTCATGCCAAAATTTATTTTACTATTCTAAAATAATACAAAAAAGTCTTTCGTTAATTAAAACGAAAGACCAATTAATTAGTTAGTTGAATACTAATTTTTAATATTTTCCATGACACACATGGATTCATCTAGTAAAACTAGATTGTTTTATTATCCTTTTAATACTTTCGCCATAGTTGTTCCTATGTCTGCAGGGGAATTGACTACGTGAATTCCACATGAAGCCATAATTCTCATTTTAGCTTCAGCTGTATCATCTTCTCCACCAATAATTGCACCTGCATGTCCCATTGTTCTTCCTTTAGGTGCAGTTTGTCCAGCGATAAAGCCTACAACAGGTTTCTTGTTACCTGTGCTTTTGATGTATTCAGAAGCAAGAGCTTCGTAGTTTCCTCCTATCTCACCGATCATTACGATTCCATCAGTTTCAGGATCTTCCATTAATAATTTTACTGCTTCTCTGGTCGGTGTTCCTACAATTGGATCACCACCAATACCTATAGCAGTTGAAATTCCTAATCCCGCTTTTACGATTTGGTCAGCAGCTTCATAAGTTAAAGTTCCACTTTTAGAAACAACACCTACACGTCCTTTCTTGAATACGAATCCTGGCATGATTCCTACTTTAGCTTCTTCAGGAGTAATTACACCAGGACAATTTGGACCTATTAATGTAACATCTTTATCTTCGATGTATGCTTTTACTTTAACCATATCTTGAACAGCTATACCTTCAGTAATGCAGATAATCACATTGATACCAGCTGCTGCTGCTTCCATGATAGCATCAGGAGCAAAACGCGGAGGTACAAAAATGATAGATGTATTGGCACCTGCCTTATCTACAGCTTCTTGAACCGTATTATAAACTGGTTTTCCTAAATGTTCTTGACCACCTTTCCCAGGAGTAACACCTCCTACAACATTAGTTCCATACTTAATCATCTGACCAGCATGAAAACTTCCTTCTTTCCCAGTGAATCCTTGAACTATTATTTT
>CAZMKA010000010.1:42626-43954 GCA_964566605.1 uncultured Saprospiraceae bacterium
GACTAATACGCTCATTTTTTATTCTTCTTTTTTTATTACGACGATTTCTTCATTCGGTTTATGCATAAAGTAGCGCTCTCTTGCGTATTTTTCTTTAAAGTTTATAATGTGATTCAACTGTTCTCGCGTTTCTTCTATCTTAACCGAATAATTCAACTTGTCTTCGTGTAATTTATCCAGTTTCTGATTTAAATAACGATGTGAATTTACATTGTATTTATCAAAAAACAATACCCATACTAAAAAGGCTGTCAATGCAATGGTATACTTATTAAGCCACATTCTTGTGGACTTCCATTTTATTTTACCTAGGGTATCTTTGATATTCATATAAAATAATTAAACACATTATACTTTTTGCTAAAGTGTAAGTGCTAGAATGTTAAATAAATATCAAAGATATGAATTTTCTCGCTTTCGAGAAAACATTAACTTATTCAAAGTTTATAATCCGAAAATTGACTTACCAGGATATATTCCCATATCTCCTAATTCTTCTTCAATTCTCAACAATTGATTATACTTCGCGATTCTATCACTTCTACTCGCTGACCCAGTCTTTATCTGTCCTGTATTCAATGCTACTGCTAAATCTGCAATTGTAGTATCTTCTGTTTCACCTGATCTATGACTCATTACACTTGTAAAAGCATTTCGAGTTGCCATATTTACAGCATCTATCGTTTCAGTTAAACTACCAATCTGATTTACTTTAATCAAAATTGAATTTGCCGAACCTTCTTCGATTCCTCTTGCTAATCTTTTAGTATTTGTCACGAACAAGTCGTCACCTACTAATTGGATTTTATCACCAAGTTTCCCATTCAATGCTTTCCATCCACTCCAGTCATCTTCATCTAGTCCATCTTCTATTGAAATAATAGGGTACTTTTCAGCCCATCCTTTCCAGTAGTCAACCATTTCTGAACTCGTTAACTTATCGCCTGTACTCTTATGAAAGTGGTATACTTTTTCTTCTGCATTATAGAATTCTGATGCTGCTGCATCCATTCCTATCATGATATCTTCTCCTGGTCTATAACCTGCACTTTCTATTGCTTGTAAAACTATTTTTACAGCATCCTCATTGGATTTGATATTTGGGGCAAACCCACCTTCATCTCCTACATTTGTTGAGAAGCCACCAGCTTTCAATACTTTCTTTAAATGGTGAAATGTCTCCACGCCCATTCTTAATGCTTCTGAAAAATAATCAGCACCTACAGGGATGATCATGAATTCTTGAAAGTCAATACTGTTATCAGCATGAGAACCACCATTAAGAATATTCATCATAGGAACTGGTAATACGTGTGCATTCACACCTC
>CAZMKA010000011.1:0-7931 GCA_964566605.1 uncultured Saprospiraceae bacterium
TGCCTCTATGGCAGCTATTCGAGCACCTTTTTCGGTAAGTTCAGTATTAAACGAAGCAGCTTGTCCAAGAGGAATAGGGAAAATAGTCCTGTATCCGTGAATAATATCTCTTGCAAAAATTAGTGGAATTCCACGAGGGCTTTCTTCTATTGCTATACGTTGCAGTTCTTTTACATCTTCTATGTTTGTTATATTAAGAAACGAACCAACCTCTCCTTTTTTAACAGCTTCAATCAATTCAGAAGGTAATTCCTTTACACGGCTAGATTTTCCACGTTGGGCTGTTTGCCCTATTTTTTCTTTAAGGGTCATTTCAGCTACAATGCTATCAATTTTAGCTTCTGTCTTATTAAGGCTTGCAGATTTTACCATGCTAGAAGCATCTGAAGTTAATGCTTTATCAGCTGTTTTTTTATTGCAAGAAGCCAAGCAAAAAGCCATAATGAAGTAAAAGAAAAAGATATTCGATCTATTGCTTTTAAGATAAAAATTAAACATTTGACTTTTGATTTTATTTTTAGACTGAAATTAAAGAGTTTCACTTTAGTGACTCATAAAAGTATATAAATAATCAGTAATTCCTAACAACTAAGAAGAAATAAGTGTCTTTCATTAATTAAATAACAAAAGTACATGAACAGCGCTTGAAATTAAATATTTTGCTTTTGTTTGGTAATTTCGAAACAGGAAAATTTATTCTAATTTTCCACTTCCCAATATTTCAATCCACAATTCTTTATAAATTGTATTCCTTATAGCTTCGCCATGTGCACGCTTTCCTTCTCTCACATCCTTGTCTAAAGCATAAATGTGGTCTTCCGGAATTTTCATAGCTTGATAAGAAGCGAGCATAAATCGAGCTGTGTTTTCTTCCATGTGATAAGTGCCATAATATCTTTCAGCTGGGGTTGCACTTTCATTATAATACCATTGCGCAATTATATTGTTTTTATCCTTTGTTCTTACAGAATAGTCCCATCCTCCCGAAAAAGTTATCACTCGATTTACCTTATATCTTTTGGCGATAAAAACAGACATTCCTCCTCCTTGTGATTGGCCATTAACAGTGATTAATTCCCAATTTATATTGCCATCTTTTATATAGATATCCCATTCCTGATCATTATTGGTTTCCGATAAATAAATCAAGAGATTTTTCAATCTGTTTACTATGGCGTCTTGTGATTGATCAGGAATAAACGGAAAAGGAGCGTCTCCAAAAACTCTTTGATTTCTAAATTTTTCCGTACAAAATTCATCACTTTCTAAGTTTTTACCTTTGCAAACACTAGCAACTGAAGGTTGATTGATGTATGAAAGATTAATGACTTTATATCCTTGTTCTAATGCAGTCTCAAATAGTCTCTTTGGGCCTTTGACTGGAATGCCATTTGTACCGGGAAGGAATAAGAATAATTTACTAGCACCTTAGTCTTTTGTATATAAGACAAGATGCTCAACATCTGTATTAACGATTGTAGAATCGGTAAGAGATGGTTTCACAAGAAGTTCGACAATTTCAGTTTTTATGCTTTTATAAGTCGGTTGGGCTTGAATGAGACTGCAAAGAATTCCAAGAAGCAATGACAGTAAATAAGTTTTCATATTATTTATTTACTCTTGATGAATGCATCATTTTTAGTCTCCAGCCTTCTTCTGCTTTAATTGCAACAGCACTTTCTAACCACTTAGCTTGAAATGCGAGACTATCTTGATCATAAAAATCAGCGTCATTCCAATACGCGATTTGCATTGATTTTCCGTACTTTTCAATAGAAATATAATCCATTTTATTGATTCGTTTATATTGTTTTTCACGAGCAAGTTTGGATCGCATAAATTGCTTTATTCGATTATTATCCCATATTTCTCCTTGTTCTAAAATAATGAAATCTTTAGTGTGGTAATCCAAAATCTTAGTAGAATCAGCTGCTGCCCATAAATCATCAAAAGCACCTTGAATTAGATCTTTAGCTATTTTCTTTTCTTCTATAGTAATGGCGGCATTATTTTTTGTTTCTGATGTATTACATTGAATTAATACGAAACAAAATAATATAAAGGTAATTAGCTTATTCATTGTTTTTGTCTTTTTGAAGGATGAAATCTACACCTGCTGATGCATGAATTTCTGTAGTATTGAAAATAGGTATTTCTAAATCTTCTTGATGAATCATAAGCGGGAATTCTGTGCATCCCAAGATAACGCCCTTTGCTCCTTTTTCTTGAAAGCTGCGAATCACACCAAGTACATATTTTTTAGATTCCTCTTTAATGTCACCATAGGTTAATTCTTCGATGATAATACGATGTAATTCTTTTACTTGGTCCGTGTCAGATGGTGAAAGTACTTCGATTCCATTCGATTCAATTCTTCCTGTAACAAAGGGTTCTGACATTGTATATTTTGTGCCCAAGAAAAGCACCTTATTTATTTCTTTTTGTTTGATTGCAGTTGCTGTAGCATCAGCAATATGGAGTATAGGTGTTTTTATTCTATCTTGTACTTTGTCATATACTTTATGAGGTGTATTGGCACAAAACATCAATTTCTGTGCTCCTGCTTTTTCTAGTTTTTCAGCAGCTTCAATAAACATTTCAGCAATGCTATCCCATTCATTATTTACTTGGTGTTTATGAATTTTAGATTGATTCATAGTGTAAATTAATAAGGGAGAATTGGTGTTGTCTCCATAAAAGTCATTTACTTGTTGGCTAATAGATTTATAGTAATCTATAGTCGAATGCCAAGATGTTCCTCCCAGAAGTCCTAGTGATTGCATTGATAGTTGTTTATTGCGTTCTGTTTTTATTTCCTCTATAATTGGTAAAAGTTCCAAGGCTTTAAACAAGGTGTCTAGCTCATCTTCAGTTCTGTATGGACCTTTCCAGCTGATTCTTTTCCCATTAAATTTATCGTAATAGCTGCGATTTAGATAAAATGCTAAGCCATCATCACTTACATCACCATTCAGAAATGCTTTGTATAAATGTCGAAAACCCCTTAATCTGATTTTTTGGTTTCCATGATGGTGATATACCAATTTGGGTGCTTGGACAGCGTCAGAAGAATGAATGCCTTTTTTGGGATAACCGTGGATTTCAAGGTATTTTTCAATCTTAATAAGATTTTCCGAATCAATGGTTCGCATTTCTTTGTAAGCATTCTTTACCTCTTTACTTTTATAACCATAAAGCCCTTCTTGCTCATTAAGTTTTACTCTTATATCTTGGTCCAAATTATGAATTGTTGAAAGATAAGTGGATTGTTTTTCAACGGTATCTAGTGCTTTTATTTCTGAGAGCATATTATCATCAATTGCGTTATTTACACAACTTGCCATTAATAAGATGAACAGAGTAAGAAGACATATATTTCGCACAACTAGAAGATTATTAAGTTGAGGTGAAGTTAAGATTTATTTTTCTATCCATTCAAGTAATCCATCAATTTCTACAATTGACCAACTGTGCGGATGTCTCTCTCCATTAGCCCTAAAACCTCTATTTTTTGTTGAGATGTACTCTACTTCTCTAAATTCGTTTTCATTTAATACCTGAGATAATTTTTCAATATAAATTGCATTTAATTGATCGGGATCTGCCATCCTATTTTCTTTCCACCAATCAAAATCAGGTTCAGAATAAAACCGAAGTTTTACATTTTTCAAGTTTTCTACATTTGAAAAATTTTCAGTAAAAGATGTGAAAACCGAATTTTGCTCATAAGAACTAAAGCTTACATCTGGATTTCCTAATGTTTTTTCCAACATATTTATTATGTAAGTACTTTCATTGACCGATACATCAGAAAAATTTCGCGCAATATTTTTTTCCGAAGCTTTGTATAGTGCATGCATGTCTAAAGGTGAATCTATGATAAAAATTCCTTTTGGCTTTAAGCCCAAAATCTCTTTGCTAACTAGGTGATTTCCTATAAGAAGTGACACATTTCCTCCGCTTGAATATCCTCCAAGATAAATTTCTTTTTCATTCAAATTATTATCCTCTAAAACTGATAGCATCATTGCTGTCAGGATCTTTTTATCTTTTTGTTCTAGCCATAGTTTTTGATTATAATTCATCATTACAACAGCAATGTTCTTTTGTAATGTTTTATCAAGAATCTTGAATTCTCGTTTAATATCATCGGCTTCTTCAGGGAATCCAGGAAAAAGGAATAGAAGTTTAGAAGTTTTGGAGGTTGGCTTGAATAACTGATAGTTTTCGTTTGAAATTACTTCGTAAGTCTTGGCTATTTCATTGACTTTTGGTGTACATGAAATAGAAATAATAAACAACAGAAATACAATTAGCCTCATAAGACGTTTTAAAGAGATTTTACTTTGGGCTTAAAGCCCAAAAACGTTTTAACAAGTTTACTTTTTAATCAAAAGTACATTTTCTAGTGAGCCGCCACGATTCATTTGCATATGAAAAGTATCTTGGGTTAGTTTTAGAATACGCACCTTTTTTTCTTCTTGTTCGTCTTCATGTGTATGCAAAAAACCATTCGCAATCCAGTATTCACCCATTTCTTTTTCACTACCGTAGTCAACACTATACCTGCTGTCTTCTGCAAATGTCATATCCATTTTATTCGTTCTCTTCTGACCTGTTTTTTCGATTTCCCAGTTGACAACTTTCCATGTACCTTGAAGATCTTCTTTGTTGAAGTTGTTGCTTTGGCAAGAAAAATATATGATGGAAATGAAAACTAATGATAAGAATTTAGGTAACGTAAACTTCATATGTAAATTGTTTTGTTCTTTATTTAAACTTCAATAATCGTTTATTATTATCGAAATAATACTTTAATGCCATCCGATTTTAACTATCTATTTCTTTATGTGCTTTTATTATTTATGATTTTTGGGCTTAAAGCCCAAAGTTAAAGATCGCAATACAAATAGTAAATCTATGTTTTGAAGAACGAAACGTTGTTGGTTGTGACAAGTAGATGTTAATCCAATTTTCATTTCTAGCAAATTCTAGAAGAATTAAAAAATACTTTACTTTTGGAGCATATTAAATGATGAATAATGTAATCGCGACATATGATTTATAATATGTCATTACACTCTAACAATTTAGTAATTCCTGCGTTTAATAGTAAGTCACAATTAAATTTTCATGAAGTATTTCAACCTATCTGTTCTATTCTTTTTAACCAGTTTTCAGCTACAAGCAGAGAACTTCTTTGTTGATTCACAAGATGATTTTGAAGATGCAATGAACGACGCTCAAGCAGGTGATACTATTTTCTGGGAAAATGGTATTTATGATGATATTTATCTAGATGTTGATGAAGATGATGTAGTGATTTCTGCTACACAACTTGGACAAACTGTTTTTACAGGTGAATCATATGTTGAAATAAGTGGAGATGATTTAGTGTTTCGTGGTTTTCAGTTTTTGGATGGAAATATAGGAGATGAGGACGTGATTGATGTAACAGGAGATAATGTTATTATTACTCAGGTTAATATACGAGCTTATACAAGTTACAAGTATCTAAGAGTGAGAGAAGCTAGTCAATACTGTACTATTTTGTATTGTAATTTTGAAAACAGATTAAATGCAGATGATCAGAATATCTTATCTATTCTTGTAAACGATAATCAGCCTGGTTACCATAAAGTTCAATGGTGTTCTTTTAAAAACTTCGAAGGACCTGGAGGGGATTTTGGAATTGAACCAATTCGAATAGGAGTAAGTACACAGGCAGATAGAAACAGTAGATCTTTAGTTGAGTTTTGTTATTTTACTGGATGTGATGGTGATGATGAAATGATATCAAGTAAAGCAAGTCAGAATGTTTATAGATTTAATACTTTCGAAAATAATCCAAAAGCCGAATTAGTTTTACGACATGGATCTGAAGGTGTAGTTTATGGTAATTTCTTTTTAAATAATAAAGGAGGAGTAAGAATTCGTGAAGGACAACATCACTACATTTATAATAATTATTTTTATGACTTAGATGATAGACCTTTATACATTCAAAACGAAGATTCTGATCCATTGATTGATATTAATATTGCATTCAATACGTTTATTGATTGTGCAGAAATAAGACTAGGAGGAAGTGGGTTTTTTGATCCTACTCAAGTTACTTTTGCTAATAATATTTTTGCGAATCCTGATGATGATTTATTTGAAGATCCTACTAATCAAGAAAATTGGATTGGTAATATTGCATTTGGAGATCTAGGCATTGCACTTCCGGATGGAATTACTTTTATAAACCCAGTTTTATCAGAAAATGATGAAGGGTACTTTGAAACTACAAGTTTAAGTCCTGCAATAGATGCTGCACAACCTGGATATAAAACTTTGCCTGTATTTGAAGGAATGGATGTTGTGGACTCTGAGGTTTTGTTTGATATTATGATGGAAGCACGTCCTGAAGAAATTGAATTGAAGGATGTAGGTTGTTCTGAAAGACCACATGAAGTACCAGTAAAGCCATTTGCAAATGAGGCGAATACTGGTCCTGGATATAATACGGACATGTTTGTTTCAGTAAGTGACTACAAATTAAATGATGTAGTTGCAGTTGAGTTATTTCCTAATCCAGTAAATGATCAGTTGAAACTTAATATTGAGCTTGAATCTAAGATGGATTTTGATGTTGTTCTTATGGATGTGAATGGATCTGTTATCAAAACAATCTATTCAAGAGATAATGCATTTGGCAATATTCAACTTGAAGAACAATTAGGTGAATTAGTAAGTGGTTCATATATCATTAATCTACAAGGTTTTCAAACAGGTAAAAGGGTATTACTTAAGAGTGTTCAATTTGTGAAGTTCTAAACATTTCAAGGCATTAAAGTATCTTGAAGAGAATGTGGGATTGAATAAAATAGTATAAAGAGATTATCCTTTCCATATCCTATAATGGATGTAAATGTAGTATCGCAAAATTAAAGCAAAATTAAAGCAAAATTAAGCTCATTTCATACACTCTCTTGAAATGAGCCTTATTTCTTGACCTACTTAATATTTATTTGTACATCCAGCACTGAGTAAAATGAACTTAATGGTTTATAAAAAATTACTTTCTGGATGATGATTAAATGATTAATAGATTTCTTGAATTGACACTGTTGTAATATTCAGTGGACTTGAAATATTCCATTGATATTTTTAGAATTCCATTGAGTTATTAAAGAAATATACTTCGGAAAAAGTGATTCCCGATTTAATATTTGCGGATTCAAATATGCCAAAATGGATTGATGGTTATTCATAACAGAATTTAACTCCAGGCATTCAAATGTAGAAACACAATTTGTCTGACTAAGCACTTCCAATATCCAACATATTTTTAGAAATCCCAGAAATACACAATGTTTACAAATACCTAATTAACGAATAAAAGCTTTTTATTTTTGATTGTAATATTTTTGCAATACAAAAAAAGCTTTTTTCTTTTCTCCTTTTTCAGATATTAATCCTTTTCGATTGTAATTGTCTTGAACTTCTGGAAGAACTCTGCGAGGGGATCGGAAATCAACAAGAATCCAAGGTGAAATACCTCTTAGTTGATCTATTTTATCAATCATATTCAAGGTTTCAATATATAGGTGTTCTTGATATTCTTCTGTCCATCGGTCATCTCTATCGCCATGTAAACCATACTTAGCACCTGCACCAAATTCTGAAATTATTACGGGTTTATTTTGCTCTATAATCCAAGATATCGTTTGGCATTTTTCAATACTACCATCATACCATCCGATGTATTGATTGAAACTTAAAACATCTACAACATCTGCAAATGGATCATCAATTGTTCGAACCTTTTTATTCCCATTGTAATCGTGTTGTTCTAGTGCTGCACTAATTAAGCGAGTGGAATCTGTTGACTTTGTGAAATTCGCAAGCTTATTAAGAAAAGTATTTCTTGCTTGACTTGTAGGAGT
>CAZMKA010000011.1:7941-23234 GCA_964566605.1 uncultured Saprospiraceae bacterium
ATATTATGTCTCTAGCTCTGTTCTTATCTCTCATGATAACTTCTTGAAGCTGATTCTCTGCATTTTTATAAGTGTCATCATTTTCCCAAGAAATGGTCCAGTAAACTGGTATTTCTTCCCATACGAGAATCCCCATTTTATCTGCCATTCGAATCATGTGCTCATTATGCGGATAATGAGCAAGTCGAACATAGTTGCAGCCTAACTCTTTTGCATAATTTAGAAGCACTTGTGCATCTTCAACACTATTACAACGGCCACCTGTAATAGGGCTTTCCTCATGTATAGAAATACCTTTTAAAAAAATACTTTTACCATTCAATAAAATATCATTTCCTTTGGTTTCAATAGTCCTAAATCCCATGTCATCAGTAATTTCATCAAATGCACTTTTAATCGTAATCTTATATAGAAAAGGATTTGAAGGAGACCAATAATTAATTGCAGTATTTGTTAAGTTAAGGTGACAAATACCATTATTGTCAGTTGTAAATGAATCATTAATATTTAGCTCAGGTATATTTATACTAATGGTTTGATTTGCTTTTTGACTTCCGTCCAAAGTGATCTTCACTTTAATATTTGTGCGGTCTAATGGGTCAAGATGTATTTCATAATCGGATATAAATGTTTCACTTGTTTCAATCAACTTTACATCTCTCGTAATCCCTCCATAGTTCCACCAATCGGTATTTAAAGTGGGAATTCCTTCTGCTTTTCTTTTATTATCAACTTTGCATACTATAAAGTTTTCATGATCTTTCAGATATTCCGTTACTTCGAATTGAATGGGAGTAAATCCACCAATATGTTTACCTAGTTTTTTACCATTCATGTAAACATCGGTCTCATAGTTGGAAGCTCCTATATGTAAGAAAACTCTATTGTTATTATCTTTAATAGTATATTTGAATGACTTTTTATACCACAGAGTGCCTTCGTAATAAAATAGTTTTTCCTTTTGATTGTTCCAATCTCCTGGAACCATTAAACTATCCATTTTATCAAAATTATATTCCACCAAATCAGCTTTACCTTTCCTTTTAGCATTGGTGAAAAATGCTCCGTTTCCCGGATTGGACTGATTCTCAAATGGTTCATATCTATAGTTATAAAACCCATTTTCATAAGGATCAACTATGTATTTCCAATATCCATTTAATGAGGTGGACTGACGATTGTAAGAATTTGATATATAAGGTTTTTGGCTTAAGCCAAAAGAATAGAATAAAAAGAAAATACAAAGGGTTAAAAATCTACGCTTATTCATAATTGTTCATTGATCTTGAAGTGTAAATGAATAGACAATAAATGGGAATATCAAAAAAGATTAAAAAAAGTTGTAAAAAAATGGAACGAAATAGGGGGGTCGTTACACTAATAAGAAAATAAATTATGAAACGAGTTCACGAATTGAAAGGAAATGGATTTTATCTGTTTGAAAGTTTGAGTTCAGCAAATAGTAAATATTTTCAAGATCGAGAAGAGATTATGCTTTTTCGAAACTTGATAACACGGTATTTAAAAAAGTATGTTAGGATAGTAAGATTTTATGTAGATGTGCATGGCTATCATATGGTTTTGCGATTAAGGCAATCGCGGACTATATGTAGGAATTACGAAGCGGAATGCGAGAAAAGAGGCAAGTTGGTAAAGTTGGAGTTTTTAGAAAACCCTTGGAAGGTAATAAGCGAGAAGATGCGCATAATGAAGTCTGTTTATGTAAAGTTAGTTAATAAGAAGCGAGGCAGGGAAGGAGTATTGGTAAAGGAGAATTATGGGAAGTATTATTTTGAGACTGAAGCTGAATATGATGATTATATAGCAAAAATGGAAAAAGGCGAAGAAATAAAGTCACAGACGCGAGAAGAGTATAGGGTGAAACGAAGTGGAAAGTTGAAGGATTGGGTTAAGCTTCGTGCGGTTTTTGGTGTTGTGAGTGTTGTGGGTGCAAGCTTTCAAGATCTCGTCCTACCAAAATTGATTAAACTCACAAAATCCTTCCACTCCCAACCAACCTAACTCATATTTCCCCAAAAATTAACCACTTTTTCTTTTTTTGCTCCCAAAGAATATTTAAAATTCACCCTCTTTTTGAGCACTTTCTATTTATCGTTTAGTTTTTATTCCACTTTAAGGAATAAAAGAGGTGAAGATATGGGAATCGATATAATACAGTTTGAACCATATTATGGAGGAAAAATAAAGTTTTATCTTTTTACCTTTTTTTATTTCCCACAAAAAAAAATGGAATTACTTAATGTATTATTAAATTTCATGTTCTTTTATATCCTTTGTTTATCTTTATTTTCTTTATAATATACCCCAATTAATATGATTAAACACCCCAACCTCAAAAGAGAAACTCGCTATGGACTTCCCACAGCTGACCAAATTCTCTACAATAGACATTATGTTCTAGGATACTCTTATTATTTTCGTCAAGCAAAATGGGCATTGGAAATTGTTGACTCCGACAGAACAGAAGTGGTCAGAAAAGATGTTTTTAGGTCCGATTATAGAATCCCTGAGGATTTTAGAGCAGATAAAGATGTTTATAAAAGATCTGGTTACGAAAAGGGCCACCTTATAGCTAGTGCAAACCAGATTGAAACAGAAATTCAAAACAGTGAAACGTTCCTTTTATCAAATATGTGTCCTCAAAAACCAAAATGTAATAAAGGTTTATGGAAAGAGCTTGAAGATGCAGTACGAATATTAGATAGTGATAAAAAGGTTTTCGAGACTTATGTAATATCAGGTCCGTTATTTTATTTCGATCAAGAAGTAGTTATGATGGGAAAAGATATAGAAGGAATTGATGTTTCTTTACCCATTCCTCATGCTTTTTTTAAGTCAGTTTTGGCTGAAAAGAATACAGGTACTATAAATATGTGGTCTTTTATTATCCCAAATGAAGAAGCTGCTGGGACGATTGAAGAGTTTCAAGTAAAAACCAGTAAAGTTGAAAAGATTGCAGGTTTGTTCTTATGGGAAACATTACTTGGCACAAAAATGATGAAAAAGAAAAATAGAATTAGTAAAATGTGGAAATATTAAACTTTAGGCGTAAATATTATATAGTTTCTTTAGAACTTGCTGGAAGTACTTGTGAATAATATACAAGAATTAAAATTATTAAGTGGAGCAAGTTTTCTTGTTCCTCTTTTTTTATGCCTTTTTCTCACCTCAAATATTTTTGTAATAAATTATTTACTTTTATGCGATAAAAGAAACGTTATAAATTCACTAGTCAAGCAATAAAAATGAAAATCAATAAAATCATTTTATTATCCTTATCTTTTTCAATATTCACAATCATGTCTTGCGACAGTGATTTAGGAAAATGTGAAACATGCATAAATAATCAATTAAACAGAACTGTTGAGGTTTGCAATAAAGGCATGAACGTTGACATCATAATTAATGGAGGTGATACTGAAACAATCACTAATGTTGATTATCAAGGATACATAGAGACATTGGAGTTGTCAGATTATATCTGTGAATAAGTTTAACTAGGCTTGTTTTACATTTCTAAATCATTCCACAAAAGTTTTTTTCTTGATCTATGTTTTTCTGTAAAAAGGAAACATGTTAGTGAGCTGATAAAAATAATGAAGCTTATTAACAAATTAAAAAGTATAACTTTTATACCACCTGTTCGGACTGATGGAGATAAATCTTGAGTAGATTCAGCAACTGTGGTAACCCATGGAATATTGACGTAAAGAAAAATTAAAATAGAAGTGATAGATAGTAATATACTTATTAATCTACATAACCATATTCCATAAGTTTATTGAAGAAATGGGTTTTTTGTTCTTAATTTTTTATTGATTCGGATTGTGAGACTTACAACCATAATTGCACAGACTAATTGTAATAATGATAAGATTAGATATAGTATGTCCATATTATTTGTTTAAGTCTTGTTCATAATATATTAATTACAAAAGTAATTTTTTCTTTCTACAAGCTAATACCCATTCTATTTCGAGGTTTTAGTTTCAATTAATTATATTATAACTCTTTTGGGCCCCCGAGCCCACAAAAAAAAGGGCTAAACAAAATTGCTTAGCCCTTTAATATGCACGTTACTATAACTTTAAATCTTTATCAATTTCCCAGTCAATACTTCCGTTTTAGTGCGGATTTCATAGACATAGACACCAGCTAATAGTGGTTTGTCAACATTGATATTCATAATAGAACTAGTATTTTCAATCATCACTGATCTTGTTAAAATAACTTGACCTGATTGATCTTTCAAAACAAATACTGCATTACCTATTTCCGCATTTTTCAATTCCACATTGAATGCGTTTACAAATGGATTCGGTGAAATAAAATGTTCTATATAACTTGATACATCGCTAATTTCGGCTGAAATACTTTCACTTTCTTCCAACACTGCATCCACATCAACATCCGTAATATCACCTAATCTGTATCCTATAAGATTGACCTTGTAAGTGTCTTCTTGTAAATCATTTACGATGCAGAATTCGACACAATCTTCGCTTGAGTCCATATTTTCCATATCCATTCCTTCACTGAAAAAATGCCATTCTACATCCAAGTTTACCTGACTTGGATTATTAATGTAATCATTTAAAAGATCATAATCATCAGTATTAATGATACCATCTTGATTGATATCGGCTGCTAATTTTTGGAAAGGTGTGAAAGTAATAATACCTTCTAGGTAAGCCTTTAATTCCACAAGATCACCTCTATTAACTCGATTTATATTTTCATCTTCACTGATTACTTCTATTGTGTAATCATGATAATGTTCCAATTCTTGGAATGTATATAATTCTCCGAAATTAGTCAGGTAAGTTGATTGAGTAGGGTAGATCATTTCCATTGTTTCAGTCCACACTGTATCTATGTCAAGAAAATAGATCCAAGTGCCTGTTTGATTTTGGAAAGAATCTACATACGTTTCTACAATCTCATATGTCATAACTGGTGTTTCTACTCCAACATGCGATGTTCCTTCCGCTTTCAAAGTTACTTCATCCGGATGACCACCATAGTGTATGTTAAGATGACCTGATAAAGATGAATAATTGTCACTATCTTCACAATCCTCTATGTTAGCACTATTGTTTTGGACACGCACATATGTATTGCAATAGCTCTGTTGCCCATCAGCGTCTGTCACCCATATTTCTACATCATTTCTTCCCACATCATCACATGTAAATACACGTACATTATCTGTCGGATCCGAAGAGAAAGAGAAGCTTACCGCTTCACCTGTATTACAAGATGCAAATGATCCAGCGTCCAAATCACTTGCCCATACTTCCACCATGCCTTCGTCATTTATACCATCATTGTCTGTGTCGATTCCCATCAATGCGATCGCAAGACCATAATGACAATATGGAGTTGGTACCGTTTCATCTATAACTGTTACATCTATTTTGCACACCTCAGGAGCATCACTACAACCGAAATTCGCTAGGAATGTCACTTCCGTAGTTCCTACGGGATAGAAACCACTCGCATTACCTTCGTTGCTATCTGCAAACGGTGAGTTATTTGAAATTTGTACGATGTCACTGCATTCACTTTCCATGATTTCTATGAGATCAATCTCTACATAAGCACCATCACAGTCGTGTGTTTCTATAGAAATATCATTTGGACAAACCAACTCTGGAAGATCGGAAGCCACAACATCAATCTCTTGAAAGAACTTGAAGATTCCATGTCCTGTATACACATTGAAGTCACAACAGTTGATCAATTCCCATTCTCTTATCACTTTTTTACAAGCACCTGAAAGCGAGAAAACTTTGTCGCTGTAAGAAATACCAATCATAGAACACGAACTTTCGACCCATGTTGGTTTTTGAAATCCCGGCGGTAAAGCATCCGGAGAAATGTCGGGATTACAACCAGTAATTTCTATGCCAGTAGAAGGCCACGTGATATTTGCCTCTGAAAAACTAGAGCCATCTCCAACAGTAATAATCTGTGAGCAACTCACATATTCCATTGCATAAGGATTATAAACCGTCCATGTTCGTATGATATCACCTTGATCACAATGGTTGAAATCATATTCGACAGTAGGGTAGCCAGCATCATGCCAACCAGAATAGTCCTTGTATTGTGCATTTCCGTAAATGGAAAGGTCGTAAATATCTTCATTACAGTCAATGCTCATGTCAGGAGGACAATTTAATTCAAATGCAAATGCGTAACTCGCTAGAGTTAACAAAAGAAATGAAAAGCTTATTCGTATAGGGAGTATAGATTTCGCTTTCATATTTTTAAGTTAAAATGAGTAAATAAATTCATTGTAAATTTATAATCATTTAGTTATATATTATAATTAATCGTAATATATAACATTTATTTCAATATACTTTCTTTTTGTAATATGTAAGCACTACTTCTTCAATAGCTAAGATATTTTACATTTCTGATTTAATTGGAACTTGATTATCATGAATGGAATTATAATTTATATCTTGCAGTTGATTCGTTATAAGAATACATAAAGCAAAAAAATGAAAGTTATATTTTGTGTTTTTTTAAGTCTTTTCCTGTCTTTTGGGGCTTTCGCCCAAAAGGATAATACTGTATTTTGTACGGAATTGGTTCGTCAGTCTGGTGATGAGAAAGAAGTGATTACATTGACGAACAAGTCGGAGATTCGATTGAATGATTTACATACAGGTGACTTGTATCAATTAGCTTTTTTAAAAGAAGATGCTGATTTTTCTTTAGTAATAAGAGCTTTGGATGAAAAGTGTTTCAATGAAAATACGCCCATAAAATTATTTTTCCGTGACGGTACACAGATTCAGTTATTCAGTAATAATAGAAAGAATTGTAAATCTGTCGTTTCTACCAATTTGGGTTTAACCCAAAATAATAAGGAATTAAAACAGCAGTTTCTTGAACAGTATCTTATTGGTGTTCAATATCTTACCCAAGAAGGGGAAGAAGTTAAACTCAAAGTAGGGACTCCTCAAAATGAGATGATTCAGGAACTCTTTGAGTGCATAACAAAGTAATTTTATTTCATTCTAGGAAATAGAAATTAACTCAAATCTTAAAATTTTTCCATATAAATTCCATGTTAATTTATTAACTTGTGGCTATACGAATTGTATGATGTTTTCGATGATTAATTCGAGATTTCATAACACTTAGTATTTCACAATTTACGGCTTCTTTAAAATATTCGATATGAAGAAATATTCGATTTCTGTCAATGGCAAAACGCATGAAGTAAATGTTCATGAGGACACGCCACTTTTATGGGTTTTACGAGATCATTTAAAATTAACTGGCACTAAATATGGATGCGGAATAGCACAATGTGGTTCGTGTACCATTCATATTGATGGCGATGCAATGCGTGCTTGTATTTATCCTATCAGTGCACTTGGTGATTCAAAAGTTACAACAATAGAAGGGCTTTCGCCCAAAAATGATCATCCATTGCAAGAAGCTTGGGTAAAGCATGATGTGCCTCAATGTGGGTATTGTCAGAGTGGTCAGATCATGACTGCGGCCGCTTTTCTAAAAGAGAATAAAAGCCCTAGCGATAGCGATATTTCATCTGCAATGTCTGGAAATATATGTCGATGTGCAGCTTATTTACGAATCAAAGAAGCAGTGAAAACTGCTGCAAAATCATAAGCTATGGGAAATGAATTGAATAGACGTGAGTTTTTGCGTTTGAATGGAATAACAGGAGCTGCTCTTGTTTTAGGATTTAATTTTTACAGTTGTAAGGATTCTGCAGAGATAAGAGTTGAGGCAAAAGAATGGGCAGAAATGAATGCTTTTTTATCAATAGGTGATAATGGTCAAGTGACGATTATGTCTCCTAATCCTGAGATAGGTCAAGGAGTGAAAACTTCTATGCCAATGATTATTGCTGAAGAATTAGATATTGATTGGGAAGATGTAATTGTAAAACAAGCTCCTTTTGATGCAATAAAATATACAAGGCAAGTTGCTGGAGGTTCACAATCGATACGAAAAGGTTGGACTGCATTGAGAACTGCTGGTGCAACAGCAAAAGAGATGTTGAAGAATGCAGCGGCGGAACAATGGAATGTAGAATCTTCCAAATGTCGAACAGAGAATAGTATGATTTATGGCCCTGCTGGTGAGAAAATAAGTTATGCTGAAATTGCTCCATTTGCTGCGAGTCAAGCTGTTCCCGAAAATGTCCAATTAAAGAAACCGTCGGAATTTACAATCATAGGTAAAAGTAAAATGAATGTTGATTTGCCGGGAATAATATCGGGTAAACCACTTTTTGGGATGGATTTTTATAGAGAAGGAATGGTTTACGCAAGCATTATAAAAGGTCCTTTCGGAGCAAAGATCAAAAGCTATGATGATGCCGAAGCGAAAAGCCTTGAAGGTGTAATTGATGTCATCCAACTTGAAGATAAGATCGCAGTCGTGGGAGTGGATACATGGACTTGTTTCAAAGCTAAAAAGCTTATCAAAGTTGATTATGAAAAGGCGAAGAGAAATTGGGATTCAGCGGAGATAAAAGCTAACTTGAAAGAGTTGCTGCAAGCGGGAAAAAGAGATGTCAAACGAGAAGACGGGAATGTAAAAAAAGCTTTTGCTGAAGCGGATAAAGTATTGGAACGAGAGTTTTCAGCACCTTTTCTAGCGCACAATACTATGGCACCGATGAATTTCTTTGCTCATGTAACTGATATGAAAGTTGAATGTGTTGGACCTATCCAAACACCCGAATGGACCCAAGGCAGGATTGCTAAATTACTCGATCGTCCCAAAGAAGAAGTAACGATTAACATGACTCGAATGGGTGGGGGATTTGGAAGGAGATTGTATGGAGATTTTGCTTTAGAGGTAGTAGAAATTTCATCCATTGTAAAGAAGCCTGTTAAGTTGGTTTATACGAGAGAGGATGATATGACAGGAGGGATTTACAGGCCGGCAAGTGAATATGTGTTTAGGGCTGCATTAAAAGATGGTGCCATAACTGGATATGAAGTTAGAGGAGCTTCTGTAAATGATGGAAATTGTGTTCGGGCTAATTTTTTCCCAGCGGGAGCGATTAGTAATTACAAAGTGAGTGCAGTAGCATTGGAAAGTGATATTACCACAGGAGCATGGAGAGCGCCAGTAACAAATTTTGTTGCATGTGCGGAGCAGAGTTTTCTGGATGAAATTGCGGAGGAGCTAGAAGTTTCACCATTGGATTTACGACTACAAATGCTCGATAATGCAGAGAAAAATAAAATGGATAATCCAAAGCTAGAATTCGAGTACGAGCCGAACAAATTTAAAGGCGTGTTACTTGATGTGGCTGAAAAAAGTAATTTCAGAGCCAATGAAAAGAGTATGGGGTTAAGTGGATATTACTCGCATAATACCTATGTTGCAGAAGTAGTTGCGATTAAAGATAAAGCTGTTTCCAAGATCTATTGTTCGATCGATTGTGGAATTGTTGTTAATCCTAGTGCTGCAGAAAATCAAGCTCAAGGAGGTGTTTTGGATGGAATGGGACATGCAATGTTTGGCGAGTTAACCTTCAAAAACGGAGCCGTTCAGCAAGAGAATTTTCATCAATACAAGATGATACGCATGAATGAAGTGCCTGAAGTTGACATTCATTTTATTCAATCTGAAAATGATCCTACTGGACTTGGTGAACCAACATTACCACCGATAGGCGGAGCTGTTGCTAATGCTTTGTATAGAAGTACAGGAAAGCGTATTTACAGCCAACCATTTGCTAATGAAATAGACAAAGATGTTTTGGGTTAAACCCAAAAAGAAGGCTTAAATAGAGGAATGGAAGTGTTTTTCGCCGTTAATTGTAATCTTATTTTACCTTTGGGCATAAGCCCAATAAAACAAATACGATATAAATGAAAAATCTCCTATATATCTCTATTCTATTTCTGACGGTTTCTTGCTCTATATTGAAGAAATCAAGTTCTGTAAATTCTTCCTTTTCACCAGCAATGCAAGAGTTAATAAATGATGGAACTGATGAACAAATCATGCGCGTTTTCAAAATAACGGATGAGCAAGATTCTATCTTACTGCGAATGCAGTGCACAGATATTGCAAAAGAAGATTTGGCTTTAGCAAGGAAATTATCTTCCAGGATGTTGGCTACAGTTCAGGACTCTTTATCTGCTGGTGTAGGAATTGCAGCCCCACAAGTAGGCATTCTGAAAAACATGGTTATCGTTCAACGATTTGATAAGGAGGCATTCCCGTTTGAAACATACGTAAATCCTAAAATAGTATCGTATAGCGAGGAAAAGCAACCATGCCCTGAAGGATGTCTTTCTATTCCTGAAAAACAAGCGATAACTCAAAACAGAGCGAAGTCTATCGATATCGAATACATGACTTTGGAAGGAGAGATGATTAGTGAGACGGTTTCTGCATTCACGGCAGTAGTTTTTCAACATGAAATCGATCACCTCAATGGAATCTTATTCATTGATCACTTGGAAGAGGAGTTAAAGGAATAAGTAGGTAGTGTGATATTCGGCTATTATCTATGTATTTTAAATTTTGTGAATTGTACTCAGGATTTTTTGGCTCGAGTCAAAAGGGTATAATGAAAAGAAGTGGAATGACGAAGGAGCGATTACTTTTTTACTAGTGTTATTAACTTTTTTTATTTGTATTTAATTAGTCTTTTGTATTTGAAATAAAATTTATCATTTATCCATTCCTCGCGTTCAATCCAATTATTGTTTTCATCATATTTATAGTTCTTAAACTCAGTTAGTTCATTTTCGTACTTTCTCTCAGTAATGTCTCCTAATTCGTTGTATTTGACATAGCCTATTATTTCGGTTCTGTTAGATCTTGTTCTATTGGTAGTTTCTAACCTATTATATTCATCATACATATATTCAATAGTTGTTATAAATATTTTTCCATTTATAGTATGAATTTCATCAGTTGACATTTTAAGATTGTCTTGGTATTTATTTATATATTTTGAAGTTTCATTTACAATTCCTGATGTATCATAATAATAGTGAGTTCTTTCTTTTAGTAGACCTTGTTTATTATATTTTTCTTCAATTTTTGGTAATTCGTTTTCATAACTGCATTTGTATTTTCTTTTTCCATTTAGGTAGTAATCATAAATCCATTTGTTGTGGTTGTTTAAGCTGATTTGACTTATCAAGTTTCCTTTTAGGTAAATCATATTATAGAATCTATTTTTCGTAAATACAGAGTCTTTGCTTTCTTTTGGATGATAATTTTCCATTAAAATTAAATCTCCATTAAATATTTCTTTTCCTACTAAAACATTGTTTGAGTTAAAAAGTAATTTCTCAGATCTGCTTACCTTTTGATTTTTATCGTAGTATTCAAGCGAACTGATCTTGAAATTATAGAAGTCAAAATATTTTGTCTTACTAGCTATCTGTTCGGTGTCTCTAAAACCCTGTTCTTCGATGATTTTGCCTTCTTGATTGAATTTCAAAATATAATTGTTTGTACCAGAATTTAATTTGAGTTCTTTTTCGTTAATAGAGCTTGGCATATATGCAAAATGCGTTATTTCTATAATTTCTCCTTTTAGGTTTAGCAACCTTTTAGGATTCATACCATCAAACCACTCAGTTGGATTTATATTTTGTTCATAGTATTTATTGTTATAGTAACTTTCTTGACCGTTACAAGAAGTTAAAAAGATCATTAATATTACTATGTTTAAAGCTATTTTCATATTCCAAAATCACACACAACAAATAATGATAAGAATCTGTCTCTACTGCGAAGCAAGCGGATATGATTTCTTAGCTAGAGTTATATTTCTATTTTTTTTAGGCTATGTTCAGTTTCTCATCAAGAAGTTGAACCTGAAAATTCACTTTAGCATTTAACGCCTTAAACACTCTTAAAACAGTGTCTAATCTTGCATTTGAAGTCCTATTCTCAATTTTGGAAATTTGTGCTTTCTGTACACCAACTAGTTCCCCTAATTGTGTTTGAGTTAAATTTCTCTCTTTTCTAGCCTGTTTAATTGCCTCACCTAGCAGGTCCAGTCTAAGTTCGTTTTCAAATTGATCACGCTTTAGAGTACCATTTGCCCCAATGTGTTTGTCTATTAATGTTTCTAAACTAGTCGTTTTCATTTCACTTTTTTTGAGTTGAAATATGCAGCTCTTAATTTCTTTGCTTTATTAATTTCCTTTTTAGGAGTTTTTTGAGTTTTCTTGATCGTTCCATGTGTTGCAATTACCAATGTTTCTACTTTGTCCGTTTTATCCCAAAATGCATATAACCTGAATTTCTTCTTAGAGTAAATACTTCTGAACTCCCATATTTGGTCTTCTAATGGTTTGAACAACTCTTTGTCTTTAATCAATTGAGATTTTCTAATGACATATAAGAGTTTATCCCTGCTTTTCTCATCTAAACCATCTATGAATTCTGTTGCTTCATCTAAAAATTCTACTCTTGAGAAGGTTCTCATTTAAAACGTTTGTATAAAGATAATAGTTTCCAATATAAGAAACAATTGGCGATTTATATTTTGGTGAAGTATAACGGTGTTTAGCATCTGGATGTTTCTTACCGATTAAGTTAGAATCTCGGCAGAAGCTACATCCTCACGCAAAGTTAGCAGTGATTATTTATCAGTTTGATGGCTAATAAATTCATCTTTCTCATTATAAAAATTCATTGATTACCTATAACGGCATGAGTACTTTTGGACTCTTGTAGGAGATTAGCCAAAACAAAATATGGGGTCATGGTCGATTATTCTCTGCCTTTTCTATGTTTTATGTTTTAAACTTAAATAACGTACATCTTTTTTTGATGGAAATAATGTTCAATTTTAGAGTATACTGTTTCTGAATAGTCAGTTTTTTCATTATCCTCGTAAATCCATTTCAATGAGTTTACACCCACTAAATCTACTAATTTCTTGTATTTTTCCTCTATGATATTTAATTCAATTGGATTTGAGACTTTAAAGACTTGTCTTAGCAATGCACAATACCCTTTTTCGGAACTATGTTGTATTGCACCTGCAAAATTATATCCATATGTTAAGTCTTGATCTGAATAAGAAGGAAGTTTAGAGGAATTATATATTACGCCTATAATTTTTCCATTTTTATTAATTGTTGCATTAGTTCTAATCCACTGATATATCATCTGCGGTAAAATATATTCTGGAACAAATGAACACGATTGTTCTTTTGCTTTTAAAGAACATGCATAAATCATTGGCCATCTAACAAGGAATTTGAATCTATCAATATCGTTATACATTTTTAGTTTGTATCTAAAATCTAAAGTCGTAGTTGAAAAATTAGATGTAGTTTCTAGTTTAGAACCGTAAACATTTTTAAAATCTTTAATACCAACTTCCTGACAAGCTATGTAAATGCTATTCGAGGAATATATTGAAGGAATTCCAGATATAGAATATCGATATGATTTTACGATTTTTCTTAGTTGAAATGGTATATGAAACATATCACTTGGGTTTTCAAGCTTTTGCTTTTCAGAAATTCTAATTCTATACTGGGTTTTATAAAGAGTTTTAAAATTGAAGAATTTAGATAATGGCAAATCATCAAGATTCTTACTGTCTTTTTTCAATTCTGAGTCAAAATGTTTAAACGCTAAATAAGGTCCTGATTGCAAGTAATCCTTTAACGAAATTATAGAAAGCTTGGAGAATTTACTAGCGTATCTAATTAGGTTTTCTTTATTATACTCTAGATATTTTTTTCCTTGATTTGGAATATTGAATTCTGGAATTGATTTCAATTTGTTAAGATATCTTTTATCAAAGTCTATTAAATGTTAATAATAACTGCCCTCACTATAGATGTCTTTATTAAAGTTTTCAATTTCTTCTTGATAGTATTTTTCTAGTAATGTGATACTCATTTTTTGTTTGGTTTCTACATCAAATTGCTTCATTTAGATGAATCAAGATTTTGTTATAAGATTTTACTTCATCGTTGCCGGTAACTACTTATATCCGTACCCATTTGTTATCTATTGTTCCACTTTTTTTCTGTTATTTTGGGAACGATTTATTAGTTAATCCTAGTAAATATGAGAAAATAGCCGTTTATAACCGTTATAATCGACTAATTATATTTCCCCCTTTTCTAATAGGTGAACACTGTTTATAGATGTATCACACAACTTGTCCAGCCTAGCGGGATGGGATGCCGTACAGGACGCCCTCATCACACGTTTTATTAAAATAAAAAAGACTACCAAAATGAATTGACAGTCTTTTTAGCTCAAAGCTCAAATTCCTAAAAGGATTATTTATCTAAAATTTCTAGTGAGCTTCTGATTTTAAAAGATTAGGATATTTCTTTTGAAATCTCTTTAATCTTGGGACAGAAACAGCTTTTACGTAAGGCTGATTCGGATTTCTTTTTTCATAATTTTGGTGGTATTCTTCCGCTGCATAAAACGCTTCAAGGGGAGCTACTTCCGTTGTGATTTTAGAAAAGACGCCTTCGTCTAATAACTTTTTTATATACGCTTCAGCTAAAGCTTTTTCAGATTCATTTTTGTAGAAAATAGCTGAACGGTATTGAGGTCCTCTATCTGGTCCTTGCTGATTAAGTGTCGTGGGATCATGCGACCCAAAAAACACCTCAAGTAAAGTTTCATAGCTTACAACTTCAGGGTCATAAAATACTTCTACTGCTTCAGCATGTAGAGTCCTACCTCCACTTACTGCAGAGTAATTTGCAGTTGAAGCTTTTCCGCCTGAATAGCCTGAAACGGCTTCTGAAACTCCAGTTACAGATTCGAAAATTGCCTCTACACACCAAAAACATCCCGATGCAAATATGGCACTAGCTTGACCTTCTTTTGGGGTGCTTTGGACGTAAGTCTTTTTCTCTTTATTTATATTATTTCCACTGATTTCCTCAGAAGAACATTTACCTGAAGTCATAATAATTGCTGATGAAAATAATATCGCTATCAATTTATACATAATTCTGTTTTTTTACTAAAAGCTAAAAAGTGGCTTTTTGTTTTATAATATGTGTAGCAATTATATTATTTAACGAACATTTAAATAGTTGCCTCGTACTGTTTAAATTTCAATTTTTCCTTTTCCTTGACGTATTAGTTCTATTTCATCGCCTGTGCAATCAAGTACGGTTGTAAGCCCTCCTAGTGAAGGTCCATTGTCAATAATCAAGTCGACTTCATTGGCATATTTCTGAGATAATTCGTAAGGATCATTGGATAAATCTCCCATATTTCCTGTATTCAAGGAAGTGGAT
>CAZMKA010000011.1:23244-42849 GCA_964566605.1 uncultured Saprospiraceae bacterium
GGATATGATAGGCTCGCTTAATCCATTAATTACTTCTTGCAAAACGTCTTGAGAAGGAATTCTAATTCCTACTTCTTTTTTACTGTTTTCAAAACTCCGCATAACCGATTTGCTCGCTTTGAAAATAAAAGTAAAAGGTCCAGGTATGAGATTTTTTACCGCTCTAAAAATTGAATTATTGTAGTTTTTTGTAAATCCCGACAAAGTCTTCATATCACCGAAAAACAGACTTAAATTGGACTTTTTTTCTGGTTTTCCAGTCAAATTAAGAATCTTATTGATGCCTTTTTTATTGGACATTAAACATCCCAAAGAGTAAACGCTATCCGTAGGAAAAATGAAAATTCCTCCTTTTTCAATGATTTCAATTATGATTTTTAAGTCATTATATTGCAATTGTTCATATTCTTCAACACGTATATATTCCATTTCTAAATTCTTTATTGTTAACAAATGTATAATTTAACTAATTTTTATGATAGGATTTCGAACAATTATTCGATTTCATGGTAATATTGTCTATGATAAATAGATTCTCACTTACCAAGCTTTCATTTTTAATTCTTTCATTCTTTTTTTTTACTGGGGCTTTCGCCCAAAGAGGTGGCCCTGGTGGTGAGCGCCCTGCAATTACATTAAAAGGAAAAGTTGTTGATAGTGAAACTGGTACAGGTCTTGAATTCGCTACGGTTTCTATATTTTCAAAAAAGGATTCTAGTGTTCTTGGAGGCGGTCTTACTTTTACAGACGGATTGTTTGAAGTCGAGACTAAGCCGGGTAATATGTATGCAGTTGTCGAATTTATTGGTTATGAAAAAAGCATAATAGACCCTATAGTAATTGATAGAGAAAAAATGCGAAATGGTGATAGAACTGTTGATTTAGGTGTTATTGAAGTTTCAGTTTCAGCATCTCAACTTGATGAAGTTACCATACGAGCAGAGAAAAGTCAGAATAATTTTTCATTAGATAAAAGAGTTTTTAATGTGGGTAAAGATCTTGCGAATAGGGGAGGAACCGCTGAAGATATTCTGGATAATGTTCCTTCAGTTACCGTAGATATTGATGGAACTGTAAATTTAAGAGGAAGTACAGGTGTGCGAATACTTATCAATGGTCAACCTTCCAGTTTTGCTAATGAGGCAGATGGTCTAAAAGCTTTTCCTGCAGACATGATAGAAAGAGTAGAGGTAATAACTAACCCCTCGGCTAGATATGAAGCAGAAGGAATAGCAGGTATCATAAATATAGTTCTTGTAAAACAAAGAAGCAGTGGATTTAATGGAGCATTCAATTCTTCAGTGAGTTATCCTTTGGGCGGAAGCCTAGGAGCAAATGTGAATTATAGAAAAAATAATATTAACTGGTTTGCCAACTATAATATAAATTACCGTTCAAGTCCAGGATTTGGTCAACTGTATCAAGAAGTATACTTAGCAGATCAAACAACTCTAGAAACAGAGCAATTCAGAGATATGGAAAGAACAGGGCTGTCGAACACAATACGTGGTGGAGCTGAGTACTTCTTCAGCGATAAATCGAGTCTCTCCGGAGCAATCCAATACAGAGTAAGTGATGATGGAAGATTAACTTCACTCACATATCTTGATTATATTCAGCCTGCTGATGACCCGTATAGCAGAACAGAACGTGTTGATACTGAAAGTGAAGATGAAGCTGGTCTACAATATAACATAGATTACAAGCATGAATTTTCATCTAGGGATCATACCTTGAACGTCCGTCTTCAATACGAAGATGAAACGGAAGAGGAATCTAGTGACATTGTCCAAAATCAATTTATCAATAACTTTGAAATCCCTGTCCTTTTCCAACAATCAAATAACAAAGAAGGTCAGCAGAATTATACCATTAGTGCGGATTATGTGCAACCAATAAACGGTAATAAAGATCATAAATATGAGTTAGGTTATCGAACTACTCTAAGAAATATTAGAAATAATTTCAGGGTTGATAGTTTGATCGATGATGTATGGGTTCCACTTGCTAATTTCACGAATGAATTTAGTTACGATGAAGATATTCATGCGGTTTATGCTCAATATGGAAACAAATTTGGAAAGTTTAGTTTTCAAGCTGGAATAAGAGCAGAATATGCAATAATTAATACGGAATTAATTAATACAAATGAGGTGAATAATAGAGATTCGTTGAACTTCTTCCCATCATTATTCCTTAACTATAATTTTAATGAAGCTAATGCAGTTCAGCTTAGTTATTCAAGAAGAATAAGGAGACCAAGATTTAGAGATTTGAATCCATTTTTCTCATTTAGTGATCCTAGAAATTTTTACAGCGGTAATCCGAATTTATTACCCGAATATACCGATTCATATGAGTTGAATTATTTAAGGTATTTTGAGAATGCGACAATATCAGGAGGTGCATTCTACAGAAGAACAACTGATCTTATCTTCCGTATTCGAACTAGAATAAGTGATGAAGAGTTTTTAATTGCTCCGCAAAACCTTGGCATAGGAAATGATTTCGGTTTCGAATTGAACGGTAGTTACTCACTAAAGAAGTGGTTGCGATTCAATGGTAATGCAAATTTCTTCCGTTCCATTTCGGACTCAGGCATGGATGATCCAACATTAGACGCAGACACTTATGTATTTACTTCGAGGTTTACTTCGCAATTTAATTTTTGGAATAGTGACTTACAGTTAAGAGCGAATTATAGAGGACCTCGAGAAACTCCCCAAGGGATTTCTAGAAGCATCACTTCAGTAGATGTAGGCTGGAGTAAAGATTTCCTTCCTAGTAAAGATTTAACTTTGACTTTAAGCGTTCGTGATTTATTCAATTCTAGAAAGCGTCGATACGAAACTTTCGGTGATGATTTTTATTCGATTGGCGAATTCCAGTGGAGAGTAAGAACATTTACATTAGCGGCAAGCTACAGGATAAACAGAAAGAAAGAACGTTCTAGAGGAGATAGAAGCGGAGGTGGACAAGAGGGTGGTGAATTCTAAAAAGAAAACATCAATCGATTTCAAGTAAATAATACAGATAGTTCTAATTAAATGAAGAGATATTTAATTAGTCTTCTAAATTTGTGATTCTAAATAAAGATGTATAGAGTTTTTATTTGAGTCATTAGCTCAGTTGGTTTAGATGAACGAGTGTTGCGTAGCAAAATTCGCGGGATAGCGAATTTAACCCAAATTATGGATTAGAGCTTCGTAATGAGGGACGAAAATGCGATAAAATCAAGAGAATTGGAAGATTTAGCATAGCCTTTGCTATGGTGAATCTGAAAACTCTAGAGAACCGATGATTTTGAAGCAGTTTCGTTACGTAATAGATTCTCTAATGCATAATTAGGGTTTCACGAGAGAACTGAAAGGGACAACCTTTCAGGGGAGAGCGTCAAGGCAGCGCGAAAGATCAAAAGTAAAAAGAATGAAATTTTAAGAATGAAGATAAAAATGAGTCATTAGCTCAGTTGGTTCAGAGCGCTGCCTTGACAGGGCAGAGGTCACTGGTTCGAATCCAGTATGACTCACTTTTTTTGGTGATTTTAACGCTTCTTTTTGCATATTATTTTGGGCTTAAAGCCCAAAATTCCTTACCCGAAATACCAAATTGTTTCCAATTCTACTTGTAGAGCTTTAATTTCAGTTATATTTTTCGCTACTTTGTATCAATAAAACGATAACGATGATCAGTTTCTTTCTTCTTGAAATGCCGAATTTCGGTGATTCCTCTGTATGGCTTTCTTTGTTAACTCTTACATTTTTAGAAATTGTACTTGGAGTGGATAATATAATTTTTATATCAATCGCTGCCAGTAAGATTCCTGAAGAAGATAGAGCAAAAGCGAATAATATAGGTTTGATTCTTGCAATGATTCTTAGAATTGTATTGCTTTTCGGAGTTTCGTATCTAGTGGCAATGGCTGATCCAT
The DNA here is from genome assembly GCA_964566605.1 of uncultured Saprospiraceae bacterium. GTDB lineage: Bacteria > Bacteroidota > Bacteroidia > Chitinophagales > Saprospiraceae > JAHDFB01. Next base: position 27,176 of record CAZMKA010000011.1, read on the forward strand.
GGTATACGATTGACTGGGGATGGTTGAAAGCTGGAATTTCCGGACAAAGTATTATTCTCATTGCCGGTGGAATATTCTTATTATATAAAGCAGTATCTGAAATTCATCATAAACTTGAAGCTCATGAAGCTGAAAAAGATGGAGAAAAACCTAAGATGTCATCTTTGGGAAGGGCGATTGTTCAGATTACCATAATCAATTTAGTTTTCTCTGTAGATTCAATATTGACCGCTGTAGGAATGACGAATGGAATTGAAGGCGCTTTAGTAATTATGATTATTGCAGTTGTCGGTTCAGTAATCATTATGATGTTATTCGCTAATCCTGTCAGTAAGTTTGTAAATAAACACCCTACAATTCAAATGCTGGGGTTATCATTCCTTATACTTATAGGATTTATGTTGCTACTTGAAGGTGCACATTTAGGGCATATGAAAGTATTTGATTCAGAAGTAGGAACTGTACCTAAAGGTTATCTTTATTTTGCAATTGCCTTTTCACTTACAGTAGAGTTCCTTAATATGAAATTACGTAAAAAATCAAAAACAGTACATCTGAATTCATTTACCCAAGAGGCCGAAGATGAAGGTGTGCTTAAATGATAATTTTTTGCATCTTTGTTGTGATTAAATATCTAAATCTAAACATTGAAAATCAATAATATAAAACAAATAAAAAAGAAGTCTTTGCGGCTTCTTTTTTTTATGGTAATCATGGGTGTTTTCGCAGCTTGTAAACAAACTCATACACCCCACCAGGATTCAACTATTCACTACCAAGGCCGCACAATGGGGACTACTTATAATATAAAGTTCATAGGTGATAAAACGCAGATTAATCAAAAAGCTTTAGACTCTATATTAATAGCATTGAATGATGAAGTCTCAACGTACATTCCTTCATCGATTATATCGATTTTGAATCAAAGCGGGTTAGAAGAATTCGAGGTCGTTGAAGACAATTATTTTACTGATAATTATAAAATTGCTAAAGAACTCTATGATTTAACTTCAGGTTATTTTGATGTTACATTAGCACCATTAGTTAATTTTTGGGGATTTGGTTACACGGATAAAGATTTGAAAAATAAAGATAAACGAGAGGTTCCTAAATTGATGAGTGTAGTAGGTTTTGATAAATGGAATGGAGAACTAGTTGGTGAGAAACTAGTGGTGTCAAAACCTGCTAAAGGGCAATTGGATTTCTCAGGTTCTGCTAAAGGTTATGGTGTTGATATTATAGCAGAATATATTGAAGAACAAGGTGTGAGGTCTTACTATGTTGAGATAGGTGGTGAGTTGCGTGTCAAAGGAATAAAAGATGATGGTTCGAAATGGACTGTGGGTATAAATAAGCCTACGGAAGAAAGTGAATTAACAGACATATCTAAAATTGTCCAGTTGTCTAATGAGTCAATGGCGACTTCAGGGAATTATAGGAATTTCTACAAAGAAGATGGAATAACCTATTCCCATATAATAAATCCTTTTACTGGTTTTCCTGAAAGATCGACATTGCTTTCTGCGACAATACTTCATAAACAATGTGCTTTTGCTGATGGATTTGCAACAGCTTGCATGGTTATGGGAAAGCAGAAGTGCATAGAATTATTACAAAAACAAACCGATTACCAAGGGTTACTTTTGTTTTCTGAAGATGGGGAGACAATCGTAAGTTGGGAGACTGATGGATTTTCTACTAAATTAGTGGAAATGTAAATTGCTCCATAGTTGCATTAAACAAAAGAACATGAATTTAGAACTACAAAAAGAGATCGTATTTTTTGATATAGAATCTACAGGCCTAAACATAATGAGAGACAGAATAGTGCAGATTGCACTAATAAAAATGTTTCCAGGAGATAAAGAACCAGAAGAAGCTGAATTACTTGTTAATCCAGGAATTCCTATCAGTAAAGAAGCAATGGAAGTTCATGGTATAACTGCCGAAATGGTGAGGAATAAACCCGATTTTAAATCCATAGCTAAAAGGTTATTTGACTGGATTGGTGATGCAGATTTAGGTGGATATAATTCGAATCGATTCGACATTCCTATGTTGATGGAAGAGTTTGCTCGCGCAGGATTAGACTTTGATATTTCCAAAAGACGTTTAGTAGATGTCCAACGTATTTTCTACAGAATGGAACCAAGAACATTGAAGGCTGCTTATAAGAAGTTTTGTGGGAAAGATCTGGTAGATGCTCACGATGCCCTTGTTGATGTAAAAGCAACAGTGGAAGTATTGAAAGGACAACTTGATGCTTATAAAGAAGTTGACTATGAAGATGGAGATGGTTTTATAGTTGAGAAGCCTATCCAAAACAATATTCAAAAGCTTCATGATTTCACGAATGATCTAAACACAGTTGATGTTACCAACAGATTGAAATATAATGCTGACGGTGATATTGTTTTTAATTTTGGAAAATATGCAAATCAAACAGTTGCAAAAGTTTTAAAAGAGAATAAGCAATACCATCACTGGATTCAAGAAAAAGATTTTTCTCAACAAGTGAAAAAAATTATAAAAGCAGAATACGATAAAATCTATAAAAAGTAATAAACGTTCGTTAAGTATATATGAGGTATTTAATCATCTTAATTTATTTAGTAATAATCAGTATACTTTCTAGTTGTTACGAGAGAGAAGAGGCTTGTTTGGATCTACTGGCTCAGAATTACACCATTACAGCAGACGATGCATGTGACGAGTGTTGTGAGTATCCTACTCTGCAGCTTAGAGCGTTTCCTATGTTAGGTGATTCGTTATACAATATGGATTCAGTAATCACGAATAACGCAGGGCAATCTTATTTTATAAGAGATGCTGTAATTATACTGAGTAAGTTTGAACTTGCACTAACTGACACTACATTGAAAATCAGAGAAACAGCAGCATTTGAAGATACGGATGATTCATCAATCGATCTTATTGATGATCATGTGGTTTTAAAGGTGTCTTCAAGCGTACTTGATATAGGGAGTATAAGGGAAAATGGAGATGTTGATAGTTTAAGTTTTCTAGTTGGAGTTGATCATGAATTAGTTTCAGTAAATGAAGAAAGTGTTATATTTGATTACGATACATTGTATACTGATCAGGGTTATTATGATATAAGTTTATATCTTACTTTGGACGCAAGTCTCCAAATGAACAAAATAGTGCGTTTTTATCTTAATATTGAAGAATCTCGTATACTTTTACTGCCAACAGACGTTTCAAAAGAAGAAAGGTTAGATTTCGGTCTTCAAGTTGAAATAGATTATAAAACATTGCTTAATGATATTATAATTGAAGAAACAGAAGATGTGCAAATTATCAGTGATTATATACTACCAGATGAATTTATTAAAATTTTAGAATAATGAAGTACTTAAGTTTTTTTGCTTTTTTAATGATTATTAGTTTCTCTTGTAGAGATAGTGAAAATACAACTCGTGTAGATTTAGTTTTTCAAGCTAATTATGCAGATGAAGTTTTACAATATAATACTGTTTATCAACAAGAAGGTGGAGTAGCATTCGCAATTTCAAGAAGTGATTTCTTTTTAAGTGATGTGCGTTTGACAGCTGATGATGGAACAGAAGTTGTACTTTTTGATTATACTCAAGTAGATTTTGAAGATTCTCCTGGAGGTGTACGATTAACTACAGATAGTAGAATTGATGTTGGAAATTATGAATCAATTACTTTCGGTCTGGGTTTGAATTCCGATTTAAATGCAATGAGTCCAGTAGATTTTGCATCTGATGATGTGTTAAATAATAGTGGTTATTATTGGGCTGCATGGGATTCGTACATATTCACAAAGCAAGAAGGACGTTATGATACAGATGGAGATGGAGAACCTGATACAGGTTGGATAGTTCATACTGGTGTGGATGATATTTACAAAGAAGTAACTGTACCTATTGATACAGAGATAAGTGAAAATGATTCAGAAATAAGATTAATAATAGATCACGAACCATTGTTTGTCCAAGATGGTGAGCCTGTAGAATTCGGTTTTGTACACGATCCTACGAATAAAGAAGCATTTGAAGGTTTTTACGATAGAATACTTGCTAATTTTTCAATTGAAGAGTAAATGAGACTGTACTACATATCAATCATTACATGTATAGCTTTAATGTTGGGTGTGTCTTCTTGTAAGCAAAATGATTTAGAGGATATACCATATGATCCTTCTGAATATGTAGTACCCGAATCAGAAACTGAAAACTTGGGAATCTTGCCTATTCCTGAAAATAATAGATTGACTGAAGAAGGTATTGAGCTAGGTCAGCATTTGTTTTTTGATCCTATCCTTTCATCTACTAAAACGATGTCATGTGCATCTTGTCATGACCCCAAATTAGCTTTCACGGACGCTTTACCTTTTTCTGTTGGAGTTCATGGAGAGATGACAAGTCGTTCGTCAATGTCACTTGTGAATAGTGCTTACTCTACGAAAGGACTGTTTTGGGATGGGCGAAGTAATACACTGGAAGATCAAGCATTGCTTCCTATAGAAGATGAAATAGAATTTGATCATGATTGGTGTGATGTAATAGAAGATTTAAAGAATCATGAGATGTATCCCACAATGTTCAGAGAAGCTTTCGGGATAGAAGATACAGAAGAAATTACAAAAGAATTAGCGACTCAGGCCATCGCACAATTCCAAAGAATTATTTTAAGTGGCAATAGCAAGTTTGATAGGTGGCAGCAAGGTATAGGTGTTTTGTCAGACGAAGAATTACATGGATTTGAAACATTTTTTGATGTAAATCCTTTGTTGAAAGACGGAGAGTGTGGTCATTGCCATAACCTTCCATTGTTTACTTCGAATCAATATTTCGACAATGGATTACAAGATGCACCTACGATTAATGATTATAAGGACATAGGTTTAGCTCTAGTTACGGGCAAAGATTCCGATTATGGTAAAATGCGAGCACCTACGTTAAGAAACATTGAGCTTACTGCTCCATATATGCATGATGGCAGGTTTAATACACTTGAGGAAGTTGTAGAGCATTACGACTCTGGTGGGAACATTAATCCCAACACTGATCCGCTTATCCACAATTTAGAATTAACGGATGAACAAAAAGAGGGATTAGTTGCTTTCATGAAAGCATTAACTGATACAAGTTATTTGCAGAATCCTTACTTAGTAAATCCATTCGAGTAAGTTAAGTTTCTTACTCTTTTTCATATATTTTTTACTTTAATATTATATCTTTATTTCTACATTTTAATTGGGTTTATCCCTTTGAAATAAGGATTAGATGTTTATTTTGAGATATTTTTTTCTACAAATTGTATATTTTGTCTTTTGAATGAACTGTATATGCTTATATATTTGTATCGTGGAGTTGTTACCACACAAAATAATTAGGATTTTAGATTGAGTGTTATCTTAATTATTTTGCTTTAAAATATAGTTTACACCGAAAGACTTTATTACTGAATATGTTCATGGGATTATAATTTGCAAAGTTAGTTGAGGGATCAGCTAACTTTTTTTTTGGCAATATGAAAGCTTAGAATTCTCGTCCTACGAAAACGTGTAACTCAATACGAATAGATGTTTCAGCCGATTTTCTTGCAGGCTAAAGAATGTTTTCCTTGTTTTGGATTAATGTTTTATATATATTTTGGGCTTGGACCCAAAAGAATGTGTAAGGAAGAAGAGAGTCTAGAAATTCTTGATAAATTCTCGTCCTACGAAAAAGTATAACTCAATGTTGGTAAATGTTTCACCCGATTTTGTTGCAGCACTCCCTATATTCCATTCTCCCAAGTAAGTATCTCAGGTAGGCCGTCTCTTATTATCATTGTGTGCTCATGCTGTGCAACAAAACTGCCGTCTTTAGTACTTAAAGTCCAACCATCTTCAGCTTCATAAACATACTTCGCTTTTGTACTAATGAATGTCTCCAAAGCAATTGCTGAATTTTTCTTAAATCGCGTCCTATTCATTCTATCTTTCCAACAAGCAATCTCACTTGGCTCTTCGTGAAGTTTCTTTCCTATACCATGGCCACAAATGTTGCGAATCACTGTGAAACCTCGTTTCTTTGCTTCGTTATTAATTAATTCACCTATGAAATTAATTTTTACTCCTGGCTTAATATGTGCAATCGCTTTTGTAAGAATTTCATGAGAAGCTTGAACCAATGGATTCAAGTTTTGGATATCATCACCTAGTATAAATGAGCAACCATTGTCACCATAATATCCGTTTAAATTCGCAGATACATCTATATTTACTAAATCTCCGTTCTTGAATATTTTCTCTTTTGTAGGAATTCCATGACATGCCTCATTATTCGTTGAAATACATGTGAAACCAGGGAATTTATACTCGACAAATGGTGCTGATCTAGCTCCCATCTCTTTTAGAAGTTTCCCGCCGTAGTCATCCACTTCTTTCGAACTCATCCCCACTTCAACATAGGACTTCATCTTATTCAACACAACCGCCACTACATGTGACGCTTCCTTCATTCCTGCTAAATCTTCTTCTGTATTTACAACCATTTAGATATTATTTCCTAACTATAATTAACTTAAGCCCGAAATTGTTCCGTCTTTGTCAATAAACATGTTTTCACTCGCTGGAACTGTGGGGAGCCCAGGCATCCGCATCATGTTTCCTAATATAGGTATAATAAATCCTGCACCCACCGCATACTCGAACTCTCGTATTGTTACTTCGAAGCCTTCAGGTCTTCCGAGCAAACTTGCATTGTCCGAAAAACTCTTTTGAGTCTTTGCCATACATACAGGTAAATGTCCGATTTCTAATTTGTCGATTCGTCTTAAATCTCTAAGTGCAATTTTTGTGTAATTCACCTCATCTGCACCATATATCTCTTTTGCAATTTTCTCGATCTTTTCTTTGATAGAAATTCCCCAATCATAAAGTGGAGTAAATTCATTTTCACCAGACTCTATTGATGAAACAACAGCATGGGCAAGTACAGTCATGCCATCACCTCCTTTAGCCCAGCCTTTTGCAACTTGGGCTGTAACGCCCAAAGTCTTGCACTTGTCGATAACAAAGTTGACTTCTTCTTCAGAATCCGTAGGAAAAGCATTAATAGCGACCACGGGTTTTATCCCAAATTTCTTACAGTTTTCTATATGTTTCTCAAGATTACTCCATCCGATTGTAACCTTCTCAATAGAAGGTGTATTGTATTCGTCTTTGTGTGCACCACCGTGATGTCTCAATGCTCGAATAGTTGCAACCAGCACAATCGCTTCTGGTTTTAAACCACCAGATACACATTTGATGTTAAGGAACTTTTCAGCGCCTAAATCAGCTCCAAATCCCGCTTCTGTCACCACATAATCCGATAAGCTTAACCCCATCTTGGTAGCAATAATAGTATTTGTTCCTTGGGCAATGTTGGCAAATGGTCCTCCATGAATAATCGCAGGATTACCTTCCATTGTTTGAACAAGATTCGGTTTGATTGCATCTTTTAATAGAATCGCCATCGCATTTTCTGCGTTTAGATCTCGTGCAAAAATTGGTTTTCTATCCATTGTATAGCCAATAAATATGTTACCTAATCTTTTCTTTAAATCTTCAAAACTCTCACTCATACACAGAATCGCCATCACTTCTGAAGCAGGCGTAATATTAAATCCATCTTGTCTAGGCATTCCATTAGCCGTTCCCCCTAGGCCAATTGTTATTTCTCTTAACGCTCTATCATTCATATCCATCACCCGCTTCCATACAATCGTTCTCGGATCTAGATTCAAGCTACGCGTTCTACTTTGTAAATTGTTGTCTATAAGCGCAGATAGTAAGTTGTTCGCCTTCTCTACAGCTGCGAAATCACCTGTGAAGTGCAGATTAATATCTTCCATAGGAATGACTTGTGAAAATCCACCACCTGCAGCACCACCTTTTATACCAAAGACTGGTCCCAGAGATGGCTCTCTTAACACCACACATGTTGGCTTCCCAATTTTATTCAAACCTTCTGTAAGTCCTATAGAGGTCGTAGTCTTCCCTTCACCAGCAGGTGTAGGCGTCATAGCAGTTACTAATATCAACTTGCTCTTCTTTATTTTCACAGGATCCAACAATGATAAAGGCAGCTTCGCCTTATACTTTCCATACAATTCTAGATTATCAAGATCAATACCAAGTCTTTCACCCATTGTATTGATATGCTTTATATCAGCTGCTTGAGCTATTTCTATATCCGATTTAAAATCTGTGTTTCCCATTATTAGATTTTCGTTTAAAAATGTTTATAACCCAAGATATTAAAAATATACTTGTCTATGCAAATTATCTGTCCATTTAGAAAATATCCTTTATTTACATATAGTATAAATATATATATGTTATTATACTAAAAGGAGAATTGAAGGCTGTAAATGCTTCTATCTTTGTACTATAATCTTTTAATTAAAATATAACAGATGAAAAAGAGTATAATTTTAATAATAGTAATGATAGGAACAGCAAGTGCTGCATTTTCACAATCAATTTCAGTAAAAACTAATCCAGCGTTGTTGGCTTTAAATAACGTAGTACTTAGTACTGACATCGCGATGAATAATAAATCAAGTATTGAATTTCAATTAGATGCTGCAACAACAGATTTTGATAGAATTTACGATGAAAACAGAAAAAATGTCCAAATCCGTTACAAGAGAGATGTCTTTAATAACGAAAAGATTTTTTCAGGATTTTATCTTGCAGGTGTTGCAGAAGCAGGTCATATAAAATGGGGCCCAAATAGAAGTAATCAACATTATTATTTAGGTGTTTTTGGCGATATAGGTTACCAACTGACTTGGAAGAAACTACACCTTGATCTTTTTGCAGGTACAGGATATGTTACTAATAATGCTAGTGATTTCAGAGATCCTGACTGTACTTTTTGTGGACTTGACGCAGTTCAGGATATGTACTTTATAAGTGATATTCCTGTTAGATTTGGATTTAGAATGGGGTATATATTATAAGGTTCAATCTGTATAAGTCTCAAATAATAAAAAGAGGATACATTGCAAGATGCAGTGTATCCTCTTTTTTTATAAAGATAATTTAGAGAAATTATATCGTATAAAAGCATTGTATTTGACCTGCTTGCGAAGCACCTAAATTAATATTGTAACTCGCTTCAAAGTTGTCATTAACATTCGTAGATATTCTCAATCCTGGGTTTAAAGCAACACCTAAAGAGAAATTATTACTTATATTGTAATTGAATTCCACTCTATATCTCAATGTAGTAGTTATGGCTAATCCATTAAAAGCTCCGTTATATCCAGCATTTAGCCCAGCGCCTATTCCCCATCCATGTGCTAAGAAGAATTTGTCATTAAAGAAATAGTTTTTTAGAAAATGTAGATTAATTCCGACTGCAAGATTGTAGTTATTTGGTTGAGAGAAAGCGAAATTTGTACTAGTACCAGTAACCAATATACTTTTTCCATTTTGCTTGTTGATTTTATAACCAACGCTATAACCATTTCCAGAAGTAATTAAACCTATCGAATTGCCTTTGAAGTTGTCATAAATAGTCTTTTTCTCTTGAGCATATGAAGTGAATAATAGAAAAGAAAGGAAAATCGTGAATAGTGTCTTCATTATAATTTAGTTTGATTCTATGATTAAACGGTACAAGAAAAACTTGTGTGCGTTAAGTAAAACAAACTATAAAGTTAATGATTGTTTAAGACCCGCTGACCAATCGTTCGAGATATTGAAAACTAATCCCCCAAAGCTCCTTTAATTCCTCGATTTCTTTCAATTTTTCAGGATCAGGGCTTGTTCTTTTCTCGTCTTGAATTCCTACAATTAACACATTTTTCGGCGTATGACTTGTTGATATAAATTCAAATACACGCGTCTTATACCCATAAGCTTCAAGAACAATTGCACGAATTGTATCTGTAAGAATTTCCGCTTGACGCTCCTTCAAAGTCCCATGCGAACTAATTTTCTTTAGGATATTTGTTGGATTCATCCGTTTTCTAACTTGTTTGTGACAACAAGGTGCGCATATTATGATTTGGGCATCAGCTTGAATTCCTTTGTAAATGGCATCATCGGTCGCTGTATCACATGCATGTAATGCAATCAACATATCCATCGGCTTAATGTCGACTTCTTGAATCATTTTCTTCTCGAAATCTAGTTTGGAGAAGCCACATTTACTAGCAATGTCATTACATTTTTCTACAAGTTCCGGTCGCATTTCAATACCTGTAATATGCGGCGTTTGCTTTCTATATTTTTGGAAATAATCGTAGAGTGCGAAAGTGAGATAGCCTTTTCCAGAGCCCATGTCTACAATACGTGCACCATCTTCTAAGTCTTTGCGTTTCAGGATGTCATGAATAATTTCAATGTATTTATTGATTTGCTTGAATTTGTCTTGCGCTTTGTTTTTTACCAAGTAGTTCGAAGTAGTAATATCCAGTAATTTTAGATATTCATTCTCTTCCGCCTTGATGTATCGCTCTTTTTCCTTGTTGTGGTCAAGCGAAATAGCTTGTTTTTCTTCGATGACTTTATGACGTAATTTTGATTTACCATTTGGATAAATCGTGAGAAAATAATTGTATTGATCTGTGCTAAATTCAGCTATAAAAAATGCAGAAACTAATTGTTGACCTACCAGGTCAACAAACTCATCAGGTGTGTAATTTTTCGTGGTGTCTTGTGTATCTGTGCGGCTTATTAGCGAGATGTGGTAAGCTTCTTTTATCATTATAGGTCGACCCAAAATCTGCTTCACTTCAGCCACTTTATCCCGTTTGCTATACAAGCGAGCGCTTTTGAAATTTCCCTTTGTAAGACTCTTGGATAAAAGTCGCTGGAATTCTACTAGGTTTTTTGAATTTGTCATAGATATAAGCTGAGATGCAAAGTTAATGGAATTCACGGATTAGTTATCAGAGCAATGTTTTGGGCTTTAAGCCCAAAGAAATTTAATAATTTATAAAGCTGTTTTCATTATTATAATCTATGTATCTAATTAAATTTTGGGTTCAACCCAAATTCAACTTAGCTTATTAATTCTCATCATCTTACTTTATTCTTACTATTTAGTTTCCAACTTTATTCATGCTCCTATTGATATTCAATGAGGAATTGATTAACTTGTCTTGCAAATCACTTCAAGGCCAAAAATAGTATGGAAACAATCAACCAAAATAGGCATCAAGTACCGCAAGTACATAGTGCAGCTGGTGAATCCCAAGAGACTTTAGGGACAGCTACTCTTCAAGCTCCCACTTATTCAATTGATAGTGGTGATGACAACATTGCTACTAATGATTTACTTTTTGGTCATACTACGACTGGAGCAAGTGAACGTACAACCAGACAAGATGGCGCGCATCACAATGATGTGGGAGTTGCAGCTTCCCAACGTATGGCAAATACCGATATGCAAAGGATTTTGCAATATGCGGATCTATTCGTAGAAGTAGGTAACGAATATGGATTTCCTCCTGCCTTATTGGCTGCTATTGCTAGTCGTGAGACAAGAGGAAGAAATGCACTATATGGAGATCACGGAAATGGAGTTGGTTTAATGCAAGTTGATATAAGGTTTCATGAAGAAAGAGCAACAGCCATTCGAAATGCAGCTACAGAAAGAGAACAAACTAAAATTGGAATCGAATTTGGGGCAACCATATTAAAAGAGATGTATGACAGAGTTGCTAGAAAACATCCTTCTTGGGATGAAACATGGACTTTGAGAGGTGCAATTACAGCGTATAATTCAGGTTCAGGAAACGTAGGAACTCAAGAACGTTTGGATGTGGGAACTACAGGAAATGATTATTCAGCGGATGTATGGGAAAGAGCGAAAGTATATGCTCAACTAGAAGAATTTGCTCAAGATAGTTCTGTTGTGAATCAAGCAGCTGGAGATGTTGATACCCAATCTGCTGATGTTGAAACACAAGATACAGAAGTAGAAACTCAAGCTCCTGAAGTAGAAGCACAAGTTACAGATAGTGAATCGCAACAAGCTGATTTGTCTGCATACAGTTCTGCAGAAACTTGGGATCGACACACCAATAATAGGTTGCCTTCTTTACATCCTTCGGTTTTACCTATAGCACGAGCTTTTATAAATATTGCAGATAAAGAACACGGAATTCAATTACGGGTTACGCGTGATGGAACGTTACGTACATTTGCGGAGCAAGATGCGTTGAAACGAAGTGGTGCTTCTCAAGTAGGAGGAGGATATAGCTTGTATTTTTATTTAATTGCTGTAGATGTGGTTGAAATAAAAAACGGCGAAGCTTTATGGACAAACCCTAATTGGGCTGCAATTGGTGACATAGGAAAATCACTTGGTTTCGAATGGGGAGGAGATTGGACTGGATTTGTTGATAAACCACATTTCCAAATGACTTTTGGTTATACAACTAGTCAGTTGTTAGCTAGAGAGACAGGAGAAGATGGTTACATACAGTTTTCGGAGGAAGAAATTCAAAATGCTCAAGGTGACATTCAAATCCCTGGTGGTAGTACAGAAACTGGTGGAGAAACATCTACCCAAAGTACACAAGATACATCTGTCATTAGCTACACGGTCCAAAGTGGCGAAACTTTACAGATTTTAGCGAATAGATTTAATACAACTATTGATTCATTGAAGAGCTTGAATAGAGTTCATGAATTTAGAACTAACAGTGGGGTTGTACTTGGTTTTATGGCAGGTCAAGAAATACAAGTTATGCAAAATGCTCAAAGTGGAGGTGGATCAGAAACGACAGAAGATGTTGCTAGTCAACCAACAACTGCAGTAGAACCAGAAGTTGTGCCTATAGATAATGCAACAGAAGAGAAGATAGAAAATATTTCAACTCAATTGTATGATGCTATGCACAATACCTTCTACGGCACTGGATGGGGTACTAATGAGGCTGCAATTTATAACGCATTGGCAAAATTGAATCAAGATGCAGTTATGGTTGGAAAACTAATGACTGATTATTCACTTCGTTATGGAAACGATTTAATTGCTGATTTAAGGGCAGAGTTAAGTGATACTAAAATATGGGGTAATCAGTTATCAAAAGCAATGGAATATCTAAATTTAAGTGGAGGAGGACAAGCTACTGCTCCAGATTTAGATCGAAATTATGATAGTATTCCTCGAGTGATAGACGACATAGCGCCTATTAGTCAACCTGGACAAGGTAATGCCGAGTTGGATGCTCTTTTAGGTGATGAAGATACTCGATTGACAGCTGAACAAATCCAACAAGCAAGAACACTTATTGATGACATTCAAGATGAAGAAGTAAGAGGTGACTATTTTATGAAATTGCAATGGAAAGTTCAATATAACAATCAAAGAGATAGTACAGTTGAAGAAAATGGATCCCGTGTTGAAAAAGGTAGTGGAGGAATTTGTAATTTGACAGCTTTAGCAATGTGTTTAGAATACCTAGGAATTCCTAACCCTAAGCCAGAGATGGAATATGAAGACGCACTTGAAACTATTCGACAGGAAAAAGGATTTGGCGCACGGACAGGAGAAGGATGGGAACAAGTTGCAGCACATATGGGTGCAGAAGTAGAATTTCTTATTGCCCGTGGAGCAAACGCAAATTATAATAGACAATGGTGGGAAGCTAATGTAGGAGAAGCAATGAGAAGTGGAAAAAGTGTCATGTTTAGTAACCGAGGACATATCCTTAGGATGCAATCAATGGATGAAAATGGAATCTATGTTGATGATCCTTATGGAAGAATTAATGTAGAAGAAACAGTAAATCACGACGATCAAAAACGTCAATGGGAAGAATTTAATCAGAGAGATGGAAACAATGGAGATCCTAAAGCAGGTGAGGATTGTCTATGGGAATGGGAGCATATGGAAAAATATAAAATGTGGTGGCTTGCAGCTATTTCAAAATAATGTAAATTTGAGTATGAAGTTTTTATTTTACCTTTTGTTTGTAGTTATGTTTTTTGCTTGTGGAAATGCTTCAAAATCCTCAGAGGTAAGTACCCGAGATAAAGACAAGACGAATGAAATTTTACCTTCGAAATCATCAATAGGAATGGAAGAATCAATTGAAAAAGCTTTTTATGCAATACCAGAAAAGTTAATCAGTCTCAAAGATTGTTTAGGAGATGATTCTCAAGGAAGGCGTAAAAATCTCATTAAATCTACAACGAAAAACACCATTCGATTTTTAGAACCTTGTAATGGAGGATCAAGTGAATTTACATTTGTCTCTTCTGCTAAGATCTATCTTCTTAGTGTATGTAGTGGAGGACCTGGTTGTAACCAAAAGGTGTTTCTTTTCGATGAAAAGATGACATACTTGGAAGATGCAATTGATCCAAATGCTATTGAGGGATTCCTAAAGAAAAATCCATTGGTTAAGAAAAGGCTTCAAAGTTTGAACATGCCAACTGATCCAGAAGAGTCTATTGTTTATTCAGTTAACAAAGAAACGAACATGATAGAACTCGTTCCCGATCCCGAATTTACAAATGAACGCGTGCCTTTAGGAAGAGCGAAAATGGTGGATGGTAAATTAATAGTGACTCAATAAAATGCATGAAAAGTTTATCCTCTTTTTTACTAATGTCGATGCTTTGTTTACAGTTATTTAGCTGTAAATCTTCTCCCAATAACGAAAATCAATCTGTGTCATCAATTCCTACTAATCAAATTGATTTTGCCATGAATGGGTTTTACTATGCTTCGTCTATCCCTTCAATAGTTTTGGAGATTCAGGAAAAAGGAAAGGCTTTCGAGATGAATGAGATAGCTTTTGGGAGTGTACGAGCACTCGGAGAAATCCAGTTTATAAACGAAGAAAAGACTCAATTCCGAGTTGCGGAAGAGCAAGGAGAATCAGCTCCTTTGTATACATTGGACAAGTCGACTAAAACCATTAAGCTTAGAAAGTATAATGCGAATACTGATGAATATGATAACATAGCGTATGTTCAGAAATCACAAAAGGTAGATTATAATTCATACCAGAATAAAGTAGCGCTTTTCGTCGCAAAACTATATGGTAAAGACATCAAAGATTTAGATAATAATGAGAGTCGATTTAGGTATGCAATGCACGATTTGAATGGAGATGGTATGCAAGAATATATAGTTACTATTCTGAACGGAGATTATTGTGGTTCGGGAGGATGTACTTTTTGGGTGCTTACTAATGGAATGGAAATTATTTCTAAAACTACGGTTGCGGACTTTCCGTTTTTAATCCTTCAATCAAAAACGAATGGATGGAACGATATCGCTGTTACCTCCGACAATAAACTCAAGCGATTAAAGTTTGCGAATCCATATCCTTCCAACGCTTCAACTCAACCCAATTATGTTGGAGGATTTAGCTCAAAAGAAGTTGTAGGCCAAATATTTAAAGGTATTTAATACTGGTGTAATTATCAGGACAATCGAGTAATATATACTTTATTGTACTTGATTAACATAATTCTTATTTGTGTAAGCATTAAATACAGATTGAACCCTATAATGGCGGAAAAATTAAGTTTTATCCTTCAATACTCTTCGTCGAAAATGCTCAACAGGGCTAAGGCTGCCAGCCCATCGGCTTTCGCCGTTCCCTCACTTGAAGTACGGTTGTACTTCATCAGCCTTAAAGGCTGAATCGATTGGTCATGCTTTTCTCCTCGA